>CAZWWW010000314.1:0-4471 GCA_964637715.1 uncultured Phycisphaeraceae bacterium
AAGGACACAGGGTGCTGCCCGTCGGGTACGGTTACGTTCAACAGTCCGGTACCGGGTGTGATCGATGCCGGGTATCCCGTTGACCCGCTTAACGGCGGCGTACCGCTCGGTATTCAAACGATTGAGGTTTCGGCCCCGGCGGGCGCCGGTCCGGAGTGCTGGGATTTGTGTGAGACAGGGAACACCGGCGTGCCCAACGGGCTGACGGTGGCCGATCACGGCGACGGAACTTACACCATCACACTTGATCGACCGATTACGCCCGGAGAATGCACGACGGTCACGTTCCTCGCGGGTGACGGTTCGACCCCGTTTGCCAACTACCGTTCGCATCCGGGCAACGTGAATGCGGACGGCAGCTCGAACGGCGGTGATGTGCAATCACTCGTGAACCTGCTCAACAGCGGAGATCCGGTGGGGAACGCGACCTACGGGTTGTTCAGCGTGGACGTCAACCGAAGCGGTGCCGCGAACGCCGCGGATATCCTGGCGTTGATCGATACGCTCAACGGAGCCGGCGCTCTTTCGGTGTGGAACAACACGTCGCTGCCGTCGTGTACGGTATGTCAGCCGACGCAATAGGTCCGGTTGAGGTTCGGCGGCGTTCTTTATGGGTCGCCGGACCGCAGGCAGCGGAGCCGATAGAGACGGAATGGGAACCAGATGACGCCGCCCGGATCGAGAATGATCCGGGCGGTCTTTTTGGTCAAGACTTCTTGCCTCATCGGAGCGGGACGACGCCCTGTTGCTTCAAACCAGTTCGACGGCGAAACGGGCGGCGTAATGTTGGCTAGAGCAAGCTCTCTTTTTGTGTAGCGGTCGAATTACCGTTTCATCAGGCGAATCGACTCGCTGAGGCAATACACCAAACAGACAATGCTGCGCTATCGACCATCCCGCGCTCACCAGCATTGCGGGTGCGCATGCCGGAATTGAAAAAACCACGCCGCCATCACTGGCGGCACTCGAACGGCGCGGCTATGGCCGGCACTTGCACCAGCCGCACGCGTCCGATCGAGCCACCGCGTTCTATCGGCCCGTGATTTCCCTGGCTAGGAACTGCGCATTGTAGACTGTTCGCAAGGCTTCGATGATGGCCCGTGAATCAACCGCCACCGTACGGGCGATGTGGTCAGTAAAGACCGTATTCCACACCAACGACTGAATGTTCCCGTCGAATACCAGCCCGACAACTTCGCCCTTGCGGTTGAACACCGGGCTGCCCGAGTTGCCGCCGACCACGTCGCAGGTGCAGACGAAATTGAACGGGGTGGACAACGTGAGCTTATCTTTGTCATCGATCCATCGCCGGGGCAATCCAAACGGATCGACACCGTGACGCAGCTTGAAGCGGTCGTACAATCCGGCAAAGCTCGTGAACGCGGGTATCGTTTTGCCGCCTTCCCGGTAGCCCTTGACCGTCCCGTAGGTCAGGCGGAGCGAGAAGGTGGCGTCGGGGTATTCGTTTTCACCGAACAGAGCGAATCGAGCCGCACCGATTTTCGCATAGGCTTGGCGCTCAACGCCCTCTACGTCGTCTTCGCGAATCTTCCGTACCGCCCGGGCTTCGGGGTCGAGGTCGTAGGCCAAACGGATCAGCGGGTCGGCGGAATGAGCGACCGCGTCGCGACCACCGGCGGCGAGTTGTTTCCGCACGGCGACGTCTTTCAACGTGGCACCCTTAACCAATTCGGTCGCCCGCTCCGTCGGCCCTTTTCCAGCCAGAATGCGCGTAACGATCGGATCATCGCCGCCGAACGTCTCGGCGAGAAACGAGAACCAACTGGCAAGGCGGTTGGTTTCCAGGGCGTCGTAGATCGGTGCAGACGAATAGAGCCGCAAATAGAGTGAATTGAGGCGTGACTCGTGGTATTCGCGCAGGCGGTCCCCGTTCGGTTTGGGGAGTTCATCGCCGAGACGCACAAGCGTTTGCGCCATACCGAACAACCTCGATCCGCCGCCGCTGAAGCGTCCTTCGAGCAACGAATACCGATCGTAGATGCGGGCGTAGGCCTGTTCCGCCTGGGCAACTTCATCCCACGCATTACCCCATTGCTCCGATCGGGTCGCGTCGCTGCGCACGAACGTACGCAGCTTTCGTTCCTGTTCACGTTTGGTCTTCATAATCGCCGGGTCGTGCAGACCGGCCAACATCCCGGTGATTGCCTTACGCGCGTTTTGGACGCGCTGGAGATCGGTGGCCACCATACGCGCCTGCTCGGGATCACGCTCCGCGAACGTTTGAAGCTGAACCTCGCGCCTCCAGATGGCGTTTAGCATACGCGGATAGGCCACGTCGCGCAAAAACTTGAGATGGTTCACGGTGTACATGCGCTGCGTTCGACCCGGATGTCCGGCCACCATGACCAGCTCGTTCTCCCGCGTGCCATTCTTGCTCCAGCGCAGGTAGTCGTCGGTCTTGAGCGGGGCACCGTTTTCGTAGATTCTAAAAAAGGTCATATCCAGGCAAAAACGGGGGTATTCGAAGTTGTCGACATCCCCGCCGAAGTGGGCGATGTCGCCCTCGGGGGCCATGACGAGCCGAATGTCCGTGTATCGCTTGTAGCAATACATGTGATAGCGAGCCCCGTGGTACAGCGTGACCACCTCGCAATGGAGGCCGCTTTCACGTTCGGCGTTCGTTGTCAGCTCGGCCATGCGTTTCTGGCGGGCGGCGTTGCTTTGTGCAGGCGACATGGACGAATCGGTGGCTTCGTTCACATCCGCCGTCACGTCATTGATGTTCCAGAGGATGTTCACCTCGAGGTCGGGGCAGGCCAACTCTTCCGAACGCGTTCGCGCCAGGAACCCACTCTTGAGCAGGTTATGCTCGGCTGTGCTAAGTTTTTCCAACTGCCCGACCCCGACGTGGTGGTTGGTCATTACCAACCCGTCGGCGGAAACCACCGAGCCGGACCCGCCGCGCCCGACACGCACCGCTGATCGCTGGATGTGGTCAAGCCACGACGCGGTTGGTTCGAACCCGAATTCGCGTTTGAGCGTCTTGGTCGGTGGGTTCGTAAAAAGCCACATGCCCTCGTCGGCGGGGGCCCGACTCGGAACACAGCAGGCCAATCCCAGCGCTAAGGCGCCGAGCCTAACGGGTAAACACAAAGAGACGGAAGTACACAAACGCATTGTTTTTCTCCGTGACAGGCTATCGAGGAACCGCGGCGATTATGACCCGTTTCGCTGCGTGGCGAAAGCGCTGCATTAGTGGAAAATCGTGCAGCGGGTGTTCAGGCTCCGTATTGAATGCGGGCAAGTTCCCATCGCAGGTGATGGTCGAAGGACCGTTTTTGCCGAGCGGTCTACTCGAAAAACCCATACCTCCCAGAGCCTGTTGTCCTGCCGGGAGCGCTCGGGAGGCTTCGCCAGAAGAAAGCCGATGCGCTCGATCCGTCGCCGGGGTGTCAACACGGGAGGCGAAACCCGCGGTAGGGACCGGATGGCGTACAGCGGCGTCAGAGGGGCTAAGCTTCGGGTTGGAGGTCGCCGATATCAGGCACAGGACGCCGTAAGGTCTGATAATTCTCCCGGGGTTGACGGATTGGTAAAGCCACTTCGCAGCGGATATAATAATGGGGAATACTCTCTGGAGGGGGATGCGTCGGCTGTGGGTGTACACCGTACCGTGTTGGGGGTGAGTTTCGTTCTCATCGAACCGAAGGGTAGGTTATAGCGCCCGCCGCGCAAGCATACCTTTCCCTTGCGATTAATGTGTGATATCAACAGGAGCTTTCCGCAATGGGCAGGCACCCGATAGTTGTGTTGGTTTTGACCGCCGTGACGGGATGGGCGTTGATGGGACCGTCGCGCGCGGACGAACGGCCCGTGCCCGATCGGCATGTAAACAAGATTGATATCGACGCGCATGCCCGCGTTGTCGGCGAGCCGTCGATTCCCGCAGAGGCCCCTGATCCGGAGTTCGGATTGACGCCGAACTGCGAGCGCATCGGGTCGTTCACGGAGGACTTTGCCGGCGCGTCGCGGTTCCGGGGTAATGTCGTATCCATCGAGGGTGGCGAAGCGATCATCCAGGAAATCAAGATGGAGCTTCAATACTTCGGACCGACCACGCTTTCATTCTCCATTCACGAGCGCATTCCGAATACCAACACCTATGTACGCAAGTTTGTGCGGACGCTTGTGGACGTCGAAGGCACCGGTTCACCGACGTTTTATTCGAGCGGGCCTATTGTCGGCGGCGTCGCGCTGGCCGGGGGGAGGGACTATGCCATCGGCGTGACGTGGGGCTCGAGCGTAAACGTCGTGTACGCGCGGAACATTCAGACGCAGCCCTCGCCGTTTGTCGGCGGTCAGATCCTCGGGTTCACCGGGGCCAACAATGTCACCCCGCCGCTCGGCGATCAGGTGACCCTCTTTTTCACGACGTCCGGGGCGTACTCGATGGAGTTGTGCATCAAGCCGTCTAAAGGTGCGTGCTGTCAACGGTTTCAGAATCAATCGG
>CAZWWW010000315.1:0-4460 GCA_964637715.1 uncultured Phycisphaeraceae bacterium
AACGGAAACGTTTCGTCGAAAGCCCCAATGTATTGGGTTCTTATCCGACCGTCGCAAGAGGCGGTTGTTTGCGGCAAGGGTTGGTTGGATCGCAACTGCCCTTCTATCCAAAACGTAGGGGGGGGGGGTAGCGCCGCCCGGTTCGGCTATGGTACGGTGGTAGTTCACCAGATCACCCATGACGCCCCACTCCAGGATGAAGTGACCGTTCTCGATCCGCCGCGAACAGTCGCCATTGCAATCCTGGAACACCACGAATCCCCCCGCCGGATCGTCGGGAAAAACGTCGCCGTCGTAGCTGAAGAGCAATCCGTCGCCTCTGGCGGCGGTGGTCGTGAACAGGAGCGCGAGCGTCAAAAGGATGCTTCGTGTCATCGGTGTTCCCCTCAGGTGGAATGTCGTGGTACGAATCCAAATCTCCGAACGCCAACCACGGCTTCCCGGAGACACCCTCGACGCACCGCTATTCTAGCTGATCGAAGCGTCGAACCAAAGGAAAAACCCGCTCGCTTGCGTTCGCGGCTCTGAAAGAGGGATTCGCAAGGATTTGTTCGGGGGCGCGTTCATGACTTGTCAAGCGGGTTCGACTGGCAGCTTTTGTCATACCGGAGTCAACCAAGTAGTTCGGAGTTGTGCTACACGATGCTGGTTCGATACGGTCCGTCCTTTTTCATGCGCTGGTTCACCTCAATGCCAACCGCTCAAAACGCTCGAAGAAATCGGGGAAGGTCTTCGCGCAGCACTCCGGATTGTTGATGACAATGCCCGGCGTCCGCAACCGCGCCAGGGCGAAACTCATGGCCATCCGGTGGTCGTTGTAGGTATCAATTGCTGCGGGCGTGATGGAAAGGGGCGGGGTGATACGCAGACCATCGTCGAATTCTTCCACGGTCGCGCCGAGTTTGGTCAGCTCGGTCCGCAGGGCCGCGATTCGATCGGTCTCCTTCACCCGCAGGTTGGCCACGTTGCGAATTGTCGTTGGTCCTTCGGCGAACAAAGCGAGCACGGACAGCGTTTGGACCGTGTCGGGCATGTCGTTGAGATCGACATCGATGCCTTGAAGCTTCCCGCCGCGCGGAGGACCGTGGACCGTCAGATGGGCGGGCGCCCGATCGATCGTGCAGCCCATACGCTCGAGCACATCGACAAAACGCGCATCGCCCTGCACGCTGTCGGTGCCCAGCCCCGATACTGTTATGCTTCCCCCGATCACAGCCGGCGCAGCCAGAAAATAGGTTGCGTTGGAGGCATCGGGTTCGATGGTCAGGTTCGTCGCTTGATAACGCTGCGTACCCTCAATGATGAACTTGGCGCCATCCGTTTCGTATTGTTCGATCACGGCAACGCCGAATCGGCGCATGACATCGACCGTCATTTTGAGATAAGGGACGCTGTGCACGTTACCGGTCACGTCGATGAACAGATCGCCCCGGGCATATGGACCCGCCAGCAGCAGGGCACTGACCATCTGACTTGATTCCGGCGAATCAAACGAAACATAGCCGCCGCGCAGACCCTTGGCATGAACGACAAGCGGCGGGTAACCATCCCTTTGTTCGAACTCGATGCCCACGCCGAGCGATTGCAAAACCCGCGTGAGCCCACCGATGGGTCGCTGCCGCATACGCTCAACGCCGTCCAAGCGATAGCGCCCGTCGCCCAGGGACGCCATGGCTGTCACAAAACGCATGACCGTGCCCGCGTTACCGCAGGAAATGTCCGCGCGATCGACGGGAACATGCCCTCGGGTGCCGGTGACTTCGGCCAGGGGCGCGTGGGACAGCTCGTTCGCCTGCGGGCCGGGTGAAGGCGATCCGTCCGGGAGGTTCGCGCAGGCTGAAGCCTGCGGCTCGGGGATGCAAGTCGGGTTATCAACCGGGCGATCTTGGGCGTGCGTCCCGTCATCGACCTGATGATTTGATGGATGACTCGAATGCGGATCACACCTGTCTTCATCGACAGTGATGGCTACGCCCAGGGACCGCAGCGCCTCGATCATCAGCCGGGTGTCATCGGCGAGCAACACGCCGCGCAGCACGCTGACCCCATCAGCCAGCGAAGCAGCGATGAGCGCACGGTTGGTCAGGCTCTTGGAACCGGGTAGCGATACGGCGCCGAACCCCGGGACGTTCGATGTGTTACCGGTTTGCGCGCTCATGGTCACACAGTAGCCCGCTTCGTAACCGCCCGCAACGCGAAGGTGTCAGGTGACCGCGTAGGCGTTACTACGCCCGATTAGCTATACAACGCCCTTCGTGGAACATTGACTGGATGCGTCGATCACGGTATAGTGAATTGTTTCGCTGGGTTATCGTAACCACTGGGGTTTCAGTGGGTTGCGGCCCCTTTGTAAGGTGAGCCGTTTGGTTAATGCGGCGGGTGGACATCGCCCGTTGCTGGGCCTGCGTCGTGGACCGGGACTATGGACATGATCGTCGTAATGAAATCAACCGCGACCGACGACGACGTCGGGCGGGTGGTGGATCGCATTCGCGAACTTGGGCTCAAACCCCATCCGTCGCGCGGCGAGTTTCGTACCGTGGTCGGCGCGATGGGCGGCAAAACCCCCGAAGCGCGGCAGCAACTCGAACAGCTTGCGGGTGTTGACGAGGTGATGAATATCACCCAGCCCTACAAGCTCGCGTCGCGCGAGTTTCACGAAGCCGACACCATTCTTGACATCAAAGGTATCCGCGTCGGGGGACCGCACGTTAACATCATCGCCGGACCCTGCGCGATCGAAAGCCGCGAAGTGCTGTTCGAGGTCGGTCGCGCGGTCAAAGACGCCGGTGCGTCGATCCTTCGCGGCGGGGCGTTCAAACCGCGCACCTCACCCTACTCCTTTCAGGGCAAGGGCAAGGAAGGACTCAAACTTCTCCAGGAAGCGGGACACGAGCTCGACATGCCGACGATCACCGAGGTCGTCGACCCGCGCGACGTGGACGTGGTCTTGCAATATGCCGACATGTTCCAGATCGGTGCCCGCAACATGCAGAACTTCAACCTGCTGCTCGAGGTCGGCAAGACGAACAAGCCGGTATTCATCAAGCGGGGATTGGCCGCCTCGATCACCGATTTGCTCATGTCGGCGGAGTACGTGTTGAGCCAAGGCAACCACCGGGTCATTCTCTGTGAGCGCGGCATTCGCACCTTTGCGGAGGAAGTGCGCTTCACGCTCGACGTGTCCGCGGTACCGGTGCTCCAGGAACGTTGTCACTTGCCGGTGTTCATCGACCCGTCCCACGCGGCGGGCAAGCGCGACCTCGTTCCGCCGTTGGCGCTGGCGGGCATCGCAGCCGGTGCATCGGGGTGCATTGTCGAAGTGCATAGCTGCCCGGAGCGCGCGTTGTGCGACGGTCCCCAGGCGGTCCTGCCGAAAAACTTCGTGCGCTTGATGGAACAGATCAAACAGATCGCTGAGATCGTCGGCAACCGCGTAACGCTTTGGGGTCGCAACGACGACCAACCGCGACGGTCGAGTGTCTCCGGCTGGGCGGGCTGATTCGGTGACGCAGCACACCTCAAAGGGCGGTGAAAGATTATAGCATTCCCCGTTTTGAGCTCCGAGCCGCGAGCTTTAAGCCCGCGCGATCTTCCCGGTCACGATGCCGATTCGGGTGTCACAGAACCAGTACATGAAAACGATAAATGCTCAAGTTGAGTAGTGTGCACCGCCCACCTCGTGCGTGCACCACGGATGACGTCGTGGGTGATGTCCACGCTACCCGTCGGTGCCGCGGCAGGGCACTGATCGGCACATAAGTCGTAACGTGTTAGTTGCCCGCGTGGGCGACGATCGGATGTTCGGGGGCGAGTCCCAAAAACTCGATCGCGGTCCCGAACAACAAACGCCGTGTCGTTGCCGTGTCGAACTCTTCGATCGACGCAATCAAATGTCCGGGTTGCGCCTCGCCCAGCGGGAAAGGATAGTCGGACCCCAAGGCGATTCGGTTCGCGCCGATCTGGTCTACCAGAAACCGCAACATGTCCGCGTCATGCACGAGCGAATCAAGATAGAACCGACCCAACTGGTCGCGCGGCGATGTGTGGCAGTCGATTGCACACAGGTTGGGGCGCACGTCGAAACCGTGTTGAATGCGCCCCAGCGTTCCCGGGAAAGCGCCCCCGCCGTGGGCGAATCCGATGCGCAGGTTCGGCAAGCGCTCGAGCAATCCACTGAACAGCACCGAGCAAATCGCCAGTGCGGTTTCGGCGGGCATGCCCACCAGCCACGGCAGCCAGTATTTGGCCATGCGCTCTTTGCCAAGCATATCCCACGGGTGTACGAACACCGCGGCGCCGAGCTCCTGGGCGGCTTGAAACACGGGGAACAATGCCGGCGCATCAAGATTCGCCCCGTTGACGTTGGTACCGATCTGCACACCGCAAAGACCGAGTTCGCCTACGCAGCGCTCCAGTTCTCGAACCGACAGGACTGTGTCCTGCAAGGGCAGGGTGCC
>CAZWWW010000316.1:0-4424 GCA_964637715.1 uncultured Phycisphaeraceae bacterium
GATCGTGTTCGCGTAGAGGTTTCGGCGGACGAAGGGATATCCGGCGCGATCGCACTGTTCGACCAGAACGGAACCGCGCTGCTGGTGAACGATCATCGCAACGTCTACCTGGGGCGCAAGGTTCCGTTTGTGGACGTCACCATCCGGCGGGCCCAAGCCTCTTGTTACGTCGTATTCACATCGACACCCGGATTCGCAGCGACCGGATCCTACGCACTCATCGCGTCGATCAATTTCAATGAGCCAATACCCCGCCCGGCGCGGGACACCGTGCTGCTCGATTTCGCCGGCGCTAAGGGTGTGGCTATAGGGTCGCGACCGTCGATCGACGTCCCGCCGTTCGACGCGGGGAACATCTCCAAATTATACCGAAACCGTACCGACGAACTGGTCGAGGCCGTGGTAGCCGACATTCGAGAAACGTTTGCCGGGTATGACCTGACTATTCTTTCCACGAGCGAAGGAGATTCGTATGATGGAACAGCGTCACGACTCTTTTTCGGAACGTTCGACGCCGCCTTGTTGGGCGTGGCGGAGGGCGTGGACGAATACAACAGTCGCACGCGCCAACAGGCTATCGTGTTCACGGATACCTTCGCCGCATTCGATCGATTAAGTCCCAACGTCGAGGAAATGGCGCACGCGCTGGCCAACGTAGCCAGCCACGAGATCGGACACCTGCTCGGACTGGTTCATACGTCGGATCCCAGCGGCATCATGGACGTGACAGCGAGTCTTAGCGAATTGCTGCGTCCTCAAGCCTTCGCCGTCTCACCGTTATATGCAGCCGTCTTTCCGATAGGCGATCAGGATGCCGTGGGGTTGCTTCTCGATTCGATCGGCGGAGACAAGGGGGTCGTACGGGCGCGAAGCGCGCGGATCATGCAAAAGGCGTTCGTCGTTCCAGACGATGGACAACCACCGGCGCGGGATGCGCTGCTTCTTGGAACATGTGGGCTCGAGCGTTAGAGCGTTTTCAGATATTGTGTATCGCCGGATCGAGTCGTTTTACCGGATGCAACAGTGATCCAACCGCTACACAAAATGAGAGCTTGCTCTAGCTCTAGCGTGTGTCCGTGGTTGGTGTGGAGCAAGGTCTTCGGTTGCCTGTTCCCGACAGACGAGGCTACTATAAAACTTGTGACAACATTCACCAACCGCATGAAACGAGAGGCCAAGATGTCCTCCGACAGCCACGGGCACTGCGACCGAATCCAGCGTACCCCAACCACCGACGTAATCACCGGAAACACTGCGGTGCGCCCTACTCAACGAAACGTCGGCGGCGCACATAGCCAACGTGTTTTGTGGGGCCTTCGCTGCGGTGACGTTATACTCCTTATCTCTTTACTGTTCTTTACCGGTTGCCCTACCGCAATACCCTCACCGGGAACCAACGTCGAAGACGGCAATCGCGATCCGATGCTGACCGGTTCCGTTGTGGGCGCTGCGGGCGAGCCGAACGGAAGCTTCGCCAGCCCGATCACGGCCCTATTCGATGCGGCGGGTACCGCACGCCTCCAGGGAACGGTCTCGGTTCCGGGTGATCTCGACGTGTTTCTACTCGGCGCATTGTCGGGCGGGGATGAGATTGTCGTTGACGCAAGCACGCCCGGATCCGTTCTGGATGCGACCGTAGCCCTGTTCGACGATCAGCAACGACTCATCTACACGAATGACGATCGCGGAACACCGGCGACGTCAGACGGGCTCGATCCCTTCTTCACGTTTACATTGCGCCACGACAGCGACGCCTATTATCTGGTCATTTCCAATTCGCCCTTTGCCGGTACCGGTCAATTCACGGGAACCTATCAGGTGGACGTCAACGTCACGCCGGGTGGCTCCGTACCGGCACCCGTGGGGCAAATCCTTTTCCTGGAGTTTCGGGGTGCATCGCTCACCACGTCGCCGCTGGGCCCGATCACGCTGGCCCCGTTCGATGCCGCGGCGATCCACCCCGTGTATGACGGTCAAACGGAGGTGTTAAAGGAGCTGATCCGCGCTTCCGTGCAGCAAAACTACGAGCGGTTTGACGTAACCGTTCTGACGTCCGACGACCCACCGCCGAACGATGGTGTTGAGTTTACCACGATTTACGTGGGCGGTTTCAGCGGCACGCTGTTCGGCATCGCCGACGACGTCGATCTATACAACGCCGACTTCTGTGACGACGCCATCATTTTCGCGGAGTCGTTCGCCCCCAACATCTTTTCTCAGACACCGACTGTTGAGGAGCTGGCGATCGCTATTGGAAACATCGCCTCCCACGAATCAGGACATCTGCTTGGATTGAATCACGTATCCGACGATCTGGCGATTATGGACGACCAGTCCGCGGCGGATGCGTTTCTTGAGGATCAGGAGTTCATGCGCGCCCCGTTGTCTTCGGATATTCTCAATCTCGGATTTCAAGACAGTGCGCTGCTGTTGACTGAAATCGTAGGTCCGAAGGCAGCGCCATAAACGTATGGCAAGACGATGGCGGTATAGCAAGCCGCCATGACGGGTAGTTGTTCAGGGAACCGCACCGGGGGGGGGGAAGGAAGATGAAGCCGATCTATGCGCACTGCCCGCACTGCGGATTTCCCGCTGTGGCGATCGGACTCGATTGCCACCTCTCGCGCCCGTGCCGCCAATGTCACGGGAATTACGTCCCGGCCCTTGCGCTCGCGGATCAAAAGTCAGCAAGGGCCATCATGGACGAACACGCCCGGCGAACGCGAACCCGACTGATCGACCGTGTGCGCAAAAGAAAACGACGGACCGCCGGATGAACGGAATGCGCAACGCCAACGAAAGCATGCTTGCCAAGACACGGCGCTACGCCAATTCTCGTGTTTGTGTTGAACATCGTTCGCCGAGTCGCAGTCTTCTAAGCAAGCGTTCACGTTGTGTATTGCCGGATCGGGTCGTTGTACCGGATGAAACAGAGGTTCGACCGCTACACAAAACCAGCGATTGCATTAGATCACATAGTCGGGCAGGTATTCGGGGGCGGCGTCGGTTACGCCCGGTTTCGGTGGGGCGGGGGCCGGTTTGTTCTTGTCATCCTTGGTCTTGACGCGGAGTTCCGGCGGCTTAAACGTTACGAGCGAATTGGCGGGCACGCTGGACGTGACGAACACCGAGCCGCCGATGACGGCGTTTTCACCGATAACCGTCTCCCCGCCCAACACGATCGCATTCGCGTACAACGTCACGCCGTCGCCGACGGTCGGGTGGCGCTTGGCCCCTCGGATCACGCGCCCGCGTTCATCCTTGGGAAACGACAGCGCACCGAGTGTCACGCCCTGATACACCTTCACATTGTTGCCGATGTCGGTTGTTTCGCCGATGACGACGCCCGTACCGTGGTCGATGAAAAAGTTACGCCCGATGCGCGCACCGGGATGGATGTCGATACCCGTCGTGAGATGGGCCCATTCCGACATGATCCGCGGCATGAGCGGCACACCTAACTGATACAGCGCATGCGCCAGTCGATGGACGGAAATCGCCAACAGCCCCGGATAGGCGAGAATGACTTCGTCGCAATTGAGTGCAGCCGGGTCACCGTCGTAGGCGGCTTGAACGTCGCCGGCGAGCACTTCGCGGATCGCGGGGATGCCTTCCAGAAACGAAAGGGTCAGCGAGCGGGCTTCACGCTCGCAACCCGATGGCTGATCGTTGGGCGATTTCTCACGTTCTCCCTGGTAACACAGGCATAGATAAATCTGACGGAAGGCGAGTTCGCTGACACGAGGCAGCAAATCACCGACGTGGAAGGCTACGTTGTGGCGCGTAAGACGTTGTCTTCCGATCAGCCCGGGATACAGCAGTTCGAGCAGGTTCTGGACGAGCTGAATGATATCGGCGCGCGCGGGCAGATACACCCGGTCGATGTGCTGCGTGCGAGGATCCGATTGGTAACTCTTGACAACACGGTCAACGAGTTCGCCGAGCTTAGGCCCTATGATGAAGTCTTCCGGCATATAACGAAACGCCTTCCTTGTGAGCCAAACCGCACGAACTAGATCGTGGTACGCGCCCTATGGCTTGATGATACGCTAATCACGCTCTGCATCCGGGAAACACCCGGCCCGAGACGCAAGCCCAGGGTACGCCATTCTTCGTTACATCATAGCGATTCAGGGCACCGGCGCGTAGCGCGACATGATGACCGCGGCTGATTTCATGCCATCCACAGCCGCGCTGATGATGCCACCGGCGTAGCCCGCACCCTCGCCCATCGGATACAGGCCTTGGCAGCTTACCGATTCTCGCGTTATCGGGTCCCGCACGATTCGATAGGGTGCGCTGGCCCGCGTTTCCGGACCGGTAATAATCGCGTCGCCGGCGCCGAAACCGGGGAACCGCTCGTCCAGCATCGGTAACGCCCGGCGCAGAGCCTCTGTGACAGGTTGAGGGATGACGTCAGACAC
>CAZWWW010000317.1:0-4397 GCA_964637715.1 uncultured Phycisphaeraceae bacterium
TCACTGGTTTGAAACCCTGGTGTCGCCCCTCCGGGGCTTGGGGATTGTGATGCGGCGTGTTCCACGGGCTTACGCCCGTGGCTACTGGTCGGTCGCCCCGGTGGGGCTTCGGACGACCCGCCGATACTGTCATGCACCCGACTCCGCATCATCTTTGGAATTAAGTGCTTTCGCGTTGCCAGAACCGCCCGTGATTGCTAAGCTGGAGCTGTGGTGCTCGACACCCCAACTGATGGATCGTAGCGACGTTTCCGGGCACTCGTGCGGCAAGGGCAGACAGGCTTGCCCGTACCTCCAAGGCTCCGTGAGACTTAGGCAAGCACGGACTTGCCGTCACCACATTACCCATCGAGGTGTGTCATCGCACCAGCGCGGGTTTTGCGCATACCGGGTGAGGCGCGCGGACCGAACGACCTGCCCCGGCAGCGCGACGCCCACGGAATACTGCTTTCACCCATCAGCCCTCGCGGAGTCGAAATGGGCATGCAGCCTTGATTCGTAAATCGTCGCGGGTCTTGGTCGGATGAACGCAGCGGTTGGGTTAGAGGTTGATTCTCGAGGGGGGAAACTTAATGATATCGTACCGCCGATCGCGCGGCGTCGCCCTATTCATAGCGTTTGTGCTCGCGTTCTCCATCTGCCCGCCCGCAAACTCCGAACCGGGCGAAGCGGTTCGCGGTCAAAAGGACCGACACCTTTCCGAGGTTGACGAAGCCGCGCTAACACTCACCTTCGACCGGGACGCCCTGGCTCGGCTGGGTGTCGACGTCGTTTACAAAGCCGAGCCGACGCCGACAGAGGCAACCGAGCCCTCGGACGACGGGAAAGGCACGCCGGCGATCGATAGGGGAAACCCCGCGCTTAGCGCGTTCAGCGGGTCGCTCGCGCCCGGTTCACAGTTGTCAATCGTAGCCGATAGCGTCAGGAACAGAAGCACCGCGTCTCGGATAGAGAGCGCTGCCCTCCGCATCGGCGGAGCGTTTCATTTTTTGCACAACCAACACCGGGTTCTGGTCATCCGCCCCGAGCTCACGTACGACAGAGGGACCGGTTGGGTGATGCGCAACGAAACCGGGCCTGCCATGGGAATCGGGCGTATCTTCACCGTGGACATGGAGGCCGCAACGATTCAGCCCGATACCAGGCGATTCGAGCTGCGCGGCGCGCTGACCGCAACGCCGTCCTTGGCTGAGGCGCTCGGGGTTCAAGCCATCAGCAGGATGGT
This sequence comes from uncultured Phycisphaeraceae bacterium, assembly GCA_964637715.1. Classification (GTDB taxonomy): domain Bacteria; phylum Planctomycetota; class Phycisphaerae; order UBA1845; family UBA1845; genus CAZWWW01. The sequence goes on from CAZWWW010000317.1 coordinate 1,226, forward strand.
GATAGGCAGGCTGCACGTTCGCGGGGCGATAAGGGCGTTCAAGGAAGGGACGAACGAGGACCGTATGACGCGCCGGGGCGACCGTACTCGAACGGGTGGCCCCCTGGACGGCGCACCGGGTGTTCCGGCATCCGGTAATGAGCGCGCCAGCGCGCAAACCGCCAGCTTCATAGGCTCGGACGTCATCGTGTCGAACCTCTACCAAATCAACAACTACGGTGTGGTAGGTCCGACCGCCGCCTTATCAGTCGGGACGGTCTCTTGCAATATCGGTGACCGCAACGCGTCCTGGGTATCCAACACAAACCAGCATCCGGTGATCGCCCAGAACATGTACCGGCTCGAAGACGATCGCTTCGAGCAAATCGGGATGAGCTGGCTCAAGCACGGATTCTTCGCCGTCAACGGGACAAGCTGTTCGCCCGGTTGCCAGGGCACCAATGGGACGGCGCTCGGCGTGAATTGCAGCGACCCCTATTCAGCGAATCTCAACGGCACGCAGTCGAACCTGGGGCCCCGGTATCAGGTCAACCCACACACGGGGTTTTTCCCTTATCCCCCGGCCAACCCCGCTTATTCGGGCATTCTGGCTAGGCGTCTGCAAGTAGCCGTCAGCGACCTGGACCAATCCATCAATCAAGGCGCGTCTTATTTCGTGGAGGGGCAATACATTCTCCCCGACGACGCCGCCTGGGGTACGGCGGACAACAACGCCTCGTATCGCCCGGTGACCGTAGCCGGGGCGGGTGCGTCCGTGTTTGTGCAACTGGCCGGCGGCACGTTTAAGGAAGACCCGGCGATTCGCGCATGGAAACGGGCCGACCCGTCGGTGGTGGAAACCGAAATCCGCGTGCCGGACGACGGCTTGTTCATCATGGCGGCCAAGGCGACCCCGCTGTCCGGCGGGTTTTGGTCCTATGAATATGCGGTCTACAATATGAACGTACACCGGGCCGCGGGTTTCTTCCGGGTACCCGTCGATCCGAACGCCACCATCCGCAACGTCGGCTTCCACGACGTATCGTATCACAGTGGTGAACCGTTTGTCGGAACGGATTGGACCTATTCCGTATCGAACGTATCGCTCACCTGGACGACTGAGTCGTTCGCCCAGAATGAAGATGCGAACGCCCTCCGCTGGGGCACCCTGTACAACTTCCGGTTTGAGGTGGATGCCCCGCCGCAGACAAACGCCGTGCGTCTGGGATTGTTCCGTCCGGGCGACCCGACCTACGTCGACGGCGTCAGCGTCGGGCCGATCACCAACACCGCGGACTGCAACGGCAACGAAGTTCCCGACAGTGTTGATATCGCCAATGGTACCAGTCAGGATTGCGATCAGGACGACATTCCGGACGAATGCGAGGCGTTCGCCCTGGAAGCGGTCCGGGTGGCGACGGGGCTCGATCAGCCGGTTTATGTCACCGCACCACCGAACGATCCGACCCGCCTTTTCATCGTGGAACAAACCGGGCGTATCAAGATACGCTCTGCGGGCAGCGTGCTACCCACGCCGTTTCTCGATATCACGAGCCGTGTATCCGCCGCCGGGGCGGAACAGGGTTTGTTGAGCCTGGCGTTTGACCCCAACTACGACGTCAACAAGCGTTTCTACGTGGCGTACACCGATCTTTCCGGCGACGTGACCGTGTCGCGTTTCGTTACCTCCGCTGATCCCAACATCGCGGACGACCAGAGCGAGCTCGTACTCAAAACCGTTGCACAGGATGGACCGGCGCACAACGGTGGTCAGCTTCAGTTTGCCGCCGACGGCACCTTGTTCGTCGGTTTGGGTGATGGATCGCTCGGCGCTGATCCGTTCGGGCGGGCTCAGGATTCGGGCTCTCTGCTGGGCAAGATGCTCCGTTTGGATGTGAACGCGCCGCCGGATTACATCCCCCCGGACAACCCCTTCCTGTCCACGAGCCTGCCGCTCGATGAAATCTGGGCGTTGGGACTGCAAAACCCACGGCGGTTCAGTTTCGATCGGTTGACCGGCGACCTATACATCGCCGACGTGGGGGAATCGAGTCTCGAGGAGATCGACGTGGCAACGGGCGGCGATCTGGGCGGGCGCAACTATGGATGGCGCTGTATGGAAGGAACAGCCTGTACGGGGCTGTCCGGTTGTACCTGCAACGCGGCGTCGCTCACGCTGCCGACTGTAACCTATCCGAAAACCGGAACGGATTGCGCCGTTACCGGGGGCTATGTCTACCGGGGGTGCGTCATACCGAACCTGCTCGGCACCTACCTCTACGCGGACGAATGCTCCGGCGCGATCCGCAGCTTCAGGATGGTATCCGGGGTGGTCACCGAACAGCGAGATCGAACCGCCGAACTCACGCCGACAACGGGGGCCATCACGTCGATCGTCTCGTTCGGTGAGGACGCGGACGGAGAGATTTATATTGTCAGTCGAACGGGAGACGTGTTCCAAATCGTTCCGCGCGACGTGCCGCCGGACGTGTGCGGCAACGGCGTGATCGAGCTTGCCGAAACCTGCGACGACGGCAACACCATCCCGGGCGACGGCTGCGACGCGTCGTGTCAGCTCGAACCGGGTCTGCAAAACGACGCCTGCGCCGACGCACTGCCGGTGGGCGATGAGACCTTGATCTTTGACACCTCGGACGCCACGACGGACGGACCCGACGAACCGGCTTCGTGCAATCAGAATGGATATACACAGATCGGTTCGGACATCTGGTATTGTTACACGGCCACCTGCACCGGCACAGCTACCGTCAGCCTGTGCGGTAGTACGTACGACACCAAACTCGCGGTATACGACGGGTGCACCTGTCCGCCGTCGAGCACGCCGATCGGGTGCAGCGACAACGCCTGCGGGCTCCAGTCTGAAGTCACCGTCCCGGTCATGGCGTGTCAAACCTACATGGTGCGCGTTGGCGGGTTTCAGGGTGCAACCGGTGCAGGGACGCTGAGCATCTCATGCACACCGGATCCGATTGTGAATGACTGCAATGGAAACGGCATCGAAGATAGCGCGGACATCGCGTGCGGGACAAGCACGGACGGGAACGCGAACGGCGGGCCCGAGGAGTGCGAGACGACGGGCGACCCGGTCGTTAGCGGCCGACCGTATGACCGGTTGGCGCAGGAATTAACCATGACATCCCCTGCTCACTCGCACCCCCCGGCCCCCCAACCC
>CAZWWW010000318.1:0-4396 GCA_964637715.1 uncultured Phycisphaeraceae bacterium
TTCGTCGGGTGAATCGGCTTGATGCGGCGATACACAAAAACTGACTATGCTGTAGAGTTCGTTGTGGGTGCCGTGGGCAAGCAGCCGCTTGCCCGTGTTGTTCCGGGCGCACTCACGGGCAAACAAGTTTGCCCATGCCACGCAAAAAACAAGGCGTGATAAAGCACTACCCCCTGCGGGCGGCGTGACTTGATCGGCGATCGTACACAACGGTAGAGCAGGTCGTTCTTTCGCCACGAGCGGAATGTTGACCCGCCATAGCGCGAGTCCTGTTTTTGTGCAGCGGTTGAATCACCGTTTCATTCGGCAAAACGACTTGATGCGACGATACCCGATGGGAGAGAATGCCCTATGCAAACGGCGGGTCGTCTTTTTTGATTGTTGAGTACGCGTTGATGCCCTACCCAATCGGGACGTCTTTTCTTATATTGATGCCGTTATGATTGTGAGAGAGCCCGTCGTTGCCGGTCGGTTCTACCCGGCCCATCCGGATCGCTGCCTGGCTGACCTTGCGTCGTTGCTCGGCAACCTCGGTCCCGTCGGCTCGATCTCCACCCGGTTCTATGGCGGCATTGTGCCCCATGCGGGTTGGGCGTTCAGTGGCGCCGTTGCGGCCCGTGTGTTTCGCATGCTAGCGGACGCCGCAAACCCCGACGTTATCGTTCTATTCGGGAGCGTACACCGCTACACCGGTCGGCGCGCGGCGTTGTTCAGTTCCGGTCGGTGGGAGACGCCGATTGGACCGGTCGACGTGGACGAGCGACTCGCCGAACGACTGCTGGGCCAAACGAATCTACTAGTTGCGGACGTTCATGCCCACACCGACGAGCATTCCATCGAAGTGCAGATGCCGTTCGTCAAACACCTGTTTCCGGCCGCCCGCGTGCTGCCGATCATGGTGCCTCCGACGCCGGACGCGCATGAGGTGGGTGAGGCCGTGGCACGCGCGCTCAACACCTACATTTATAAGGCGATCGTGGTGGGGACGACCGACCTGACCCATTACGGTCCGCAATACGGATTTGTTCCGCATGGCATTGGTCCGGCGGGAAATAGATGGGCCAAAGACGTCAACGACCAACGGTTCATCGATCTCGTGTGTGACCTCAAGGCCGAGCACGTGGTGGCGGAGGCGGCTGAGCATCGCAACGCCTGCAGCGCGGGGGCGGTCGCGGCGTCGCTTCGTGCGACCCTCACGCTTGGGGCGAGCGAGGCGACCCTCGTAGCTCGGACAACGAGTGCCGACATACTGGCATCACGAGGCACCGGCGGAGCGGAAAACTCCGTGGGCTATGCGGGGTTTGTGTTTTCCTGAGTCCTACCCGAGAGGCCCTGGGGTGGGTCTTTCGGAACCGCCGTCGCTCATCACGTCAGAGTTCGTTCAACGCTCAGCGCCGCAACTGCGAGGAGATGGTTCGGGGTCGTGGTGTGCGACGTTGGGCCATAGTCAAACGAAGACCTGATCTGCGTGCGGCGTCTATTCCACGCATCCGGCTTTCCAACGACACGCTCGATTCTTGCCGCACTTTTTGCCATTGTCGCAGTCGGAACTCGAGCATGTTCCCGTGGCCGCGCCTTTCCCGAAGCAAACGCAACTGCTCTTGTTCGAGCAGCCGTTGGTATCGGCCGGTACCTGCGATCCCCCGCCCGACGCAGCGGCCTTGGAGAATAATGGTCGCCGCAGACGATAGGATCGATCATCAACAGTAATCTCGATCCCCACGAACGCAGCGTTCTGATCGAGCGTGAGGAAGCCTTCAAGCCCCGGATGACGATCGGTCGGCGCGCGCTCAAATGCCAGGCGCCCATCGCCATCCTCGAACACGAGCAAACCATCCAGCAATTCCCCATCAACCTCAACGACAAGATCGGAGATTTCCGCATCCCAAAGAAAGGCGATCCAAAAGCGGTTCATGGTGCCTTCCCACAGCGTACGGACGTGCGACGGAGCACTCACGCTACCATTAAGGGTCGTCTCAATAAACGTGCGCCCGGGGCCTGCCTCGTGCCACATTGTCGCGTCATACCAACGAACGCTACCGGCTTCAGCCGCTGCGGTGTTATCACGACCGTTCGCGTTTTGCGCACGCGCACCGTCAGCCGCCATGACCGAAGGCGCGACAGGAGCTTGGGCTTCCGGTTGAATCGTCCGTGCAAATCGGGTGTGTTGACCATCGACGGTAACTTCGATCAGAACGGTTTGTCCGTCCTGATCGAGCGTGAGGAAACCCTCGAGTTCAGGATGCCGGTCGGTCGCCGCGCGTTGAAAAGCCAGACGTCCTTTGATGTCCTCGAACTCAGGCAGGTCATCGAGCGGCTCGCCATCGACCTCAATCACAAGCCGCGATGCCGCCGCGTCCCATGAAAACTCAAAGAAGTACCCGCCCAGCTCGTCGGCGATCAACTGCTGCTTGCCTGAAACATCGACAGTCAGGGCATTCATCCGGCTTGCCAAGGCGTCGATGCCGGGACCGGTACGACGCCATACTGCCGGGGCAAACCGGGAATCCTCAGGTTGTTCGTTATTCGCCGGGGCAGTCGGATGCCCTTTGTCTGCCTGGACGCGCGGCGGTGCGCCGGATCGCCCTGAGCGACCATTCATCTGCTGGCCGTTCGTTGGCTGCGCGCCGGTCACCATAGCGCCGTTCGTAGACGCAGGCGGGTTATCCGATGCGCGCGTGATTAACTGGCCGAAAGCAAGTGTTCCCGCTACGCACCCCAGGATGGCGAATCGGTATGGACGACAGGCGCCGGCTGGCATCGACGACATGAGTTGCCTCCTATCCAAGGTCCACGATGCAGTCTCTGGTGTGTGCTTGCATCCCCCTCGGAGCGCCAAAACGGTGGAACAGGAGCACTATTGTACCGATCGGAAGGTTCTCGTCAACCCCTAAAGAAAAAAACCGACATTTTATGGCGGATATCCCCTAAACGCGCCCAATAAAAAACTGTGAAACTGTAATAACTTTCAAGGGAGAATGCCGGCCTCATCGGCGTAGCATTTCGGGGCCAACTCCGATCATAGTTTGTTTTCCCGGTTCGCATTCGGGCCTCATCCGGTTAGGTATCTATCGCCCCGCCCGCCCGAGTAGGCGATGGATGAGGACGAGAAACAGTTACAGAGTCTCGTTGTGGTTCGTACATCAGATGGGGGGACGGTTATCAACTTGCAGCCGGTAGCACGGAGCGTTCGGTATGCAGTTGTCGGCGGCAGAAGTCGGCGGACCCAACGCGCGATGGAGCTTGCCTGGCATCGTGGGTGACAAGGGAACGTGCGGTAGGATGAGCGTTCGGACACGCCCTCGCCTCTTTCTTATGGGCGTCGAACCGTTTGACGGAATGTGAATGATCGCACCGGCTGAACCGATTGGCGCGGCGTGCTAAAAAATGCATCACCCGGCAACGCGCGGCGCGCGACGTGCTGGCAATTCCGCGTGTGTAGCGTGTGGCTTCTGGCGGTTGCGCCGCGCTGTTGTATGTTCAAGAGACAACGACAACATTCTCTGTTATCGTGTGCCGTCGCATCGAGTCAATGTACCGCACGAAACGGCGGTTCAATCGCTCCATAGCCAAGAAACCTTGCTTCAATCGTAAAGGGAACCATGCCTCACATACTTGTTGCTGATAAGATCGCTGAAGAAGGATTGAATCGTCTGCGCGAGACGCCCGGTGTCACTTTCGACGTGCGTCATGGCTTGTCGCCCGAGGAATTGGCGGGCGCCGTGGCGGATTATGACGGGATCTTGATCCGCTCAGCGGTCAAGATTACGCGCGATACGCTCGCGCATCCGGGGAAGCTCGCGGCTATTGCCCGCGCGGGCGTGGGCGTGGACAACGTCGATCTCGACGCCGCCACCGAAGCGGGCGTGCTCGTGCTCAACACGCCGGATGCGAACACGATTTCCACCGCCGAGCACACCATGGCCATGATGCTTGCGCTGCACCGGCATATTCCAAGAGCGCATCACCATGTCTGTGAGGGGCAGTGGAAACGAAGCGCGTTTCGGGGCGATCAGCTCGCGGGGCGGACGCTCGGCATCGTCGGGTTTGGGCGCATTGGTCGGGCGGTAGCGCGGCGCGCGTTGTCGTTTGATATGGACGTGGTGGTGTATGACCCGTTCGTGAACGAGCGCACGGCCCACGAGGCGTCGGTCGCGCTGGCCAAGGACGTGGACGAGCTGCTGTCTCGAGCCGATTGCGTGACGCTCCATGCGAGCCTCACGGACGCCACGCATCATCTGCTCAACGCGGATCGAATCGCACACATGAAACCCGGGGCGAGAGTCGTTAACTGTGCCCGCGGTGCGTTGATCGATGAGCAGGCGCTCGCGGACGCACTGAACGCCGGTCACGTTGGTGGGGCTGCGATCGACGTGTATGAACACGAACCGCCGCC
>CAZWWW010000319.1:0-4368 GCA_964637715.1 uncultured Phycisphaeraceae bacterium
GAACAACACGGGCAAGCTGCTGCTTGCCCATGCCACCCCAAAAACAAGGTGTGACGAAGCAGTAGTGGTGTGTTTACAATCGCTCGACGACCTGATCGGGGACGTCAGCCCGCACGGGCGTCCGGTTGCCTTTGCGCCCATGTGGTCCAGCGTGCAACCGTTGCAACCTCATCTATTATAAAACGCGGTAGACGGGCCGCGTAACAACGTGATGTTTAGCGTTTTCTCTGTTATTGTACTTTAGCTGTGTTGAATGGCTGTACTGGTTGCAACAGTGATTCAATCGCTGCAAAAAACAGAGCTTGCGCCAGGTAGGGTAAACAAAGCAGGCGGCTTGCTCCGGGCGCGCCGCTGCGCGGTCTGCGGCTTGACGGATTTTGAACGGGCACAGCACTTATGAGGACAATGGGTTTCTAACACGAGCGAGGAACGATGCGTTTGGTTTTCGCGGGATCAGGGGCGTTTGCGTGTCCGACGTTGCGCTGGCTGGCGCAGAGCGAACATGAAGTGCCGTTCGTCCTGACGCAACCGGCCCGGGGTTCGGGACGAGGTCGACACACCACGCGAACACCCGTGGCGGCGCAGGCGGCGGCGCTCGGGTTTGAGGTGCTCGAGGTGGAGGATGTGAACGAACCCTCCGTTGTTGAGCGGGTCGCAGCAATGGGCGCGCGGCTCGGTCTGGTCATCGCTTTCGGCCAAAAGCTAGGTGAGCAACTCCTAACCGCCCTGCCCGGCGGATTTGTGAACCTCCACGCTTCGCTCCTCCCGAAGTTTCGCGGGGCGGCCCCGATCAACTGGGCCATCGTTCGCGGTGCACAGCGAACGGGATGCACCGTGTTCCGCATTGTCGAAAAGATGGACGCGGGACCGATTCTGTGTGCGCGCTGGACGGAGATCAAACCGGAGGAAACAGCCGGAGAACTCCACGATCGCTTAGCCGGGATTGGCGTCGACGCCGTTCAGGCAACGTTAGCCATGTTCGAAGGGAACATCATACCGCCCGGTGAGCCTCAAAACCACGCGGAGGCGACGCACGCCCCCAAACTCAGGAAATCCGACGGGCTCATCAACTGGAACTGCTCGGCGCGCGACGTTGTCAACCACATACACGGTATGACACCTTGGCCTGGAGCGCGGTCGCGGTTCGTATCGGGCGATGAACGGTGGGAAGGCGCGGTCATCCTGCGCGCCCGCGTCGCGGAGGATCCGGCTGCGCTGATGGGAACGGGCAAACCAGCGACGTCCCATCAAGAACCCGAATCACAAGCCGGGCGCGAAACGCCGGTCTCTGTCCAACCGGATGCTTCCGCCCAAGGGGATGGCGGCGACGATACAACGCCGGTACCCGGAACGATCGACGTACGCCGCTACGTCACCACAGCCGACGGGTTCGTTGAAATCCTCGAGATCAAACCCTCGTCGGGGCGTGTGATGACCTGGCCGGAATACGTCAACGGGCGGCACGTCAAACCCGGAGACGTCTTTGAATGACCTAGTGGAACCGATCCTGCGGTCGTTTGTACAAAGGCGGGCACCCGATTCTTGAGCGTACGGGAAGGGTTGGGGACTAACCGTCGTAGAGGCCTGAATAGTTATGAAAAGCCTATCGCATCCGGTCTTTTTGAGCGAAGGTCATGTCGCCGCCTCCTGCCGCATCGCCGTCAGGACGATCCCCGTCCGATCCGCGTCCGCGATGGTTTGCGCGCGGTCGATGATGACCGTTTCACCCGCTTCGATCACGAGCAGGGCAGCCCCGTTGCGTTTGAGGTTGGCGATGGTATCAGGGCCTATGGTTGGAACGTCGAAACGGCGGTCCTGATTCGGCTTGGCGACCTTGATCATCGTCCAGCCGCCGCGCGGGCAGAGGTGTCCCGCACGTTCGATCATGCGATCGGTGCCTTCGATGGCTTCGACGGCGATGACTTCGGTTTCTTTGACCGCAACGGATTGACCGATATCCAACCGTCCCATCTCCCGGGCGATTTTCCAGCCGAACGCCGCATCCTTTCGTTGCGATGCGGTTGGTTGCCGCTGCGTGAGTACGCCCTCGGGGGCGAGGTCTTCCTGGGTATAGCGTGTGCAGTCGTCCATGATGATCCCGTGCCGGGCGAACTCGTCCGCAACCGCTGATAGTACCGTGTCGTTGCGTTTGTCGGGAACCTGAAAAAACCAGATTCTCAGCGCGGTGAGATCGGGCATCAAGCGGAGCAAACGAAACCGGCCATACATGCTGCTCTTGACCACAGATCCCGCCAGAATCACCGATTGGGCCCCGTGCCGCCGGAGCAAACGAATCCACCGACCGGTCTTGGCCAGGCCCGACCAGCGGAACAGGTCCGCATGATCGGCGATCGCCGGATCAGCAAAGCCCCGAAGCCCCACGATCGTCAGCCGACACCCCGCGCGCCGCGCCCCCCGGGCCACCATAAACGGAAACCGCCCCGCGCCGGCGATCAGACCAAGATGGTGGGTGTTAGGCATGGCATAGAGCGCGGCTTGCCCGCCCTTGGCACGGGTCATTAAGAGAGAGGATCATTCGTACTCTTCAAGAACCACGATCCGTCGTCAACCGACGTTATCGTAATCCTATGTCCGCGTGCGATGGCCTCGAACTTGGAAGAAATACGAGTGGGCGGGTTGGCGATTATTAGGGATCGCCCGGGTTCGTCGTTCTTGCTGTCAAGGTGAGACTCGAAGATTTGCAACAGCTCATCCATGAACGATGGAGCCACACCCGCAACGTCTTTGAAATCAATGGTTACCGCGGCGGTATCTCCCGTATTCCCATTCTCCATCTTCTCTTGCATGGCTGAACGAAGCGGTTCCTCCAAAACGCGCGCGGCCTCGCGCGTAACAAGGATCGGATCCGTCAAGAACTCACATACGTACAGGGTTGTCATGATTAAGCCGGTATGGAAAGAAACGCTAAGGTCCCGGGAAACAGGCGTGTTCGTCGCGCGGCGCTTTCCAGCTCTTCTGTGATCTCCAGTGAACCCCGCCCCGAATGCAATAGTAAGGAATGATCGCGTTTTCGCAGATCCTCACTGACGCCGTACAGCCTGATACCGCGATGCGGATCATCCGTGCCGCTTACGCGTTCGCGCACCGCTAACTCGAGCGCATCCCAATCGTACGTCACCCGCGCTCGGTGTTTCTCGTTGTGACACAAGCTGTTGAGGACGCCGATCCCACCATCCGCCACCGTGCACGTGAACCGGGAACGCTTGTCAAACTCGTAAAACTGGACGCACCCAAAGGCACCAACCTGTGAATCGCTGTGCTGCACCGCGTTCATAGCCAGCTCGCCGAATAACTCCGTCACGACCGAAGTCAGGTTCACGGCTCCAAGGTCTGCGGATTGCAGCCGTTCAAACGCCTTGTTCGTTACGTCCGACGCCCCGCCGGTCGTCGCAAAATGCGTTATCGGCAGAATAGTCTTGGCGTCGTGGCGGACGGAAAGATCACGGTCATCGACCTCCACATCGTATTGTTTCAACATATCGAAAAGTCCGAGTGACTTCAGGTAGACACACACGCCGGTGTTGTTTGGCACCAACAGTCGGCAGCGTGCCCCGCCCTTGGACGCCAGCGCCAGGTAGACCACACACCAAAGCGCCGCCGGCGGTCGCACGAATGCGCATTCGCGCAGATCGACATCTACCTGCGTTTCGTGGAAAGACGGGTCCCTCGGATCGCATGTATCGAACCGCGCACTCAGGTCTCCCGCATGGCGAAAGTTCGGAGACTTGGGTTTGAGAGACAAAGTCAACAACTCACTCCGACAAGGGAAAAAAGCGGCGTCCACCTTTCAATGCGTCCCTGACCGTTCCCATTGATATCACGATTCAGGCAAGCTGTCCACGCCTCCAAGCAATCTTTATGCGCACGGGCGCCGCGGTGTTCGCACTTCGGGTGCTCAATAGAGCAGGCTCTGTTTTGTGAAGTGGTCGAATCATCGTTTCATTCGGCGAATCAACTCGATACGGCGATACACAAAAACGGATATGGCTGTAGTCCCGCACAAAGCGCCCAGCCATCACGCCTTTCACGCCAACGAGTGGTATCCGTAGCGCCCGCGTTTCAATCTGAATCCCTAACGGCAAGATCGCGTGCTTCCGGTAACGCCGTTCTTATCGAATAGATCCGTCGCGCAGTAGACGCAATCCATTGACCGTTACGACCAGCGAGGCGCCGGTGTCCGCTGCGATCGCCATCCACAGGTTGGCCAGTCCCACAACAGCAAGCGCTGCAAAAAGAATCTTGACCGCAAGAGACAGGGTGACGTTCTGCACGATAATCCCGCGCGTGCGGCGACTGTGCCGAATCAGCCAGGGCAGCTTTCGCAGGTCGTCCGTCATCAACCCGATG
>CAZWWW010000320.1:0-4325 GCA_964637715.1 uncultured Phycisphaeraceae bacterium
CGTCAGCGCCGCGCGAAACCGCGGATTGTCCACGATGGATTTCGTTGACGTCTTGCCGGACATCAGCGCGCGTACGTCGTCGAGCATGCTGCCGTTACGCTTAACGACAGGCGGGGATATCACACCACCGATGATGTCGTCTTTTCTGAACAGCCAGAAGGAGGGTTGGATTTTTTCCGTTTGGCGGTCGCGCTCTCCAACCCCCACTATCGTCATGCCGTCCGATTTGATTTCCTGAACCCCCACGCCGTCGGACAACCCGGCTATTTCCTTCGCAATGGCCAGGAGTCCGCGGTAATTCCGTTCCGCCGACCCCCGTTCGCCGCGCATCAGTATCAGGTAATCGTACGACAAGCCGCCCGATGAGATCCGCTCGGCAAACACTAATTCATGCCGGGCGAGCTCGCTCCACGTCACCCCCTTGATCAACTCAACCATTCGATCGAACCCCGCACGCGCTTGCTCGCGCTGTTCGGCGGGGATCATCGGCATAACCAGGTTCCTGATGTCGTCGCCCACCCCGCTGTCGATAAGCGATTGCGCGATCTTCTCCCAGCGCTCCTCGATCCACTGACGCTCCGGATTGTCCACCCCGTGGATGTACATCCACGCATCGGCCGGCACATAGCGCCCCAGCGTGAACTGGGAGGGCAGCGTACCCGCGCCCGACACCGCACCGGCGGACAGGGCGACTACCGAGCACACGAAGAAGATCGAATAACGACGCATGACAATAACTCCGATGGCTGTACGACGACGTTCACAGGTTACTCGACCGCCCGCCTCGATGCGCTTCGTGATGTGCGGTCGAGCCGGGACGCCGGCGACCAGCACGGCCGCCCCCCGACTACCCTTGTTAGCTTAGTAACTGAGTCGACGATGAACCAGCGCAAGTGTGTCGAAATCTGTGGGAATGTGTCCGATCGCCACAGCCGATCATGCCGGTCGCGGTGATGCCTCGTGGCGGGCGGTGCGCCGGGGGTGTCTGGGATGGCCTGAACCACCGTGCGGGAACCATTAACAACTCGCTGAAGACCGCCCGGGCACGAGATTGCGTTCCGCGGCTTCACAGGCACGACGCGGATCGTTCGGGCTTTTTCAACGGCCCCTGAAGCCGCGCCGTGCGGCACTCTCGATCCTACCGTTTTTCAAATAGGACGTGGGAAGCGCGCCGCACTACGAAAGAAAACCTTGTCCTAATCGGAATCGCCTTCCGATTCAGCTTTCGCCGAATCCTTCGTGCCACTGTCGTGACCCTCAGGCGTTTTGGGCTCTTTCGCGGGTAGCGATTTGGACAGTTCCTCCCACGGAATCTCCCGGCGCTCGGGTCCGGTCTCGTCGATGAGCGTGTAACGATCAACCGGAACCATAGTCAGATCCTCGTCCTTGAATTCCGGTGACAGGTTGAGGTCACTCAGCGTCACAGAAAGAATGCGATCGCCCGCTCCGTCTCGCTCGACCCAACCAACGCGTATGCCCGATTTCACGTCAAAAGTGTACGTTGAGCTTCCCACGCCGTCGTTCGCTCGGCATTCGAATACGAGGGCATCGCGCTCGTCGATTCGTGCAGGTTTCATTGATTCAATCTTGTTGTCGGCCCGAAGCGCATCAATCACAATGTGTCCCCCAATCTGTAACACATTTGTCGGGCGGTAGCGCGTTTTGACAAGCTGTCGAATATCGTGTTGCAACGTCAGGTGTTCGAGGATCTTGCCATCCGTTGCAAACGCTACAACTTCCGGTGTGTAATAGTGAGTGTCGCCAACCCAAAAGTTTATCATGTTCGTAACGTGGTAACGCAGCCGTGTGGTCCCGTTTTCAACACGGTAATTGTACATGCCCTTACCCTCCGAAAACGCACGATCACCAATGTCACGGAGAGCCCAGGTCTCCACCTTCGCTGAAACCGCCTCGACCCTGTTCCACGCAGCCACTAACGCCCGGAGCGCGTCATCGATTGACGGCGCACCGGATGCCGGCTCTGTTGTGGGCTTTGACGTTGCCGTCTTCAGAGATTCCGTTTTGGAAGAACGTCCTGCTTCCTTGCCGCAGGCACCCGATCCAACAGAGAACGCGATGACGATCATCGCGATAGCAAAGCGGGCTGGTATCAGATTGTTCATGCTCACCGTTTCCTTGCTTCGCACGCGCCGGAGTTCCCGGCATAACTCCAAACAATTACTACCGGTGCATGATACACATACGTACCGTTGTTTGAAACGCCTTCGTGCTCACCGACACCAGGCGTTACACACTTGTGCGAATCAATGGCTGCCCCCCGTAGTGCGAACTCGCTATCATGAGTGCCTCAAAGCGGCTTTTGGATTGCAACCGGTTGACGCGACGAACACTGTACTCGTGGGCTCGGACCCACATCCCGGAGACCCGACATGCCCGATAACCAACGCCGAATCGCCATGGAGCGAATCGCTACGGAACGCATCAGCGCGATTATTCGAACCGACGACGCCTGCCTCGCCGCCGAGGCGATCCAAGCCTCCGTGGACGGCGGGTTTCGTATCGTCGAGTTTACACTGACGACACCCGACGCCTACACCCTTATCGCCGAATTTGCAGCGCACGACCAACTCCTCGTTGGGGCGGGTACCGTGCTGACACCGCAACAGGCGCGTGATGCGATAACCGCCGGAGCCCGTTTCATCGTGTCGCCGATCGCGGACCCCTCGGTGATTGAGCAAGCCCGGGCGCTGGGCGCGGTGGCCATTCCCGGTGCCGCCACGCCGACTGAAATGGAAACCGCCCACCGCGCGGGCGCGGATTTCATCAAGGTGTTTCCGGCGCCCCACGGCGGAACCGGATTCATAACCGCGATTCGAGGCCCCCTGCCCCATCTCAAGCTGTTTCCAACAGCCGGCGTGACGCCTGAAAACGTCACCGAATATCTCGACGCAGGCTGTGCGGGGTGTGGGTTCGTACGAAGCCTTTTCATCCCCGGCGATCTGCGTGATCGGAACTTCGACGCGATCCGCCGGCGTGCGGGCACGATCGTAGCGCGCGTCGCCCTATGGAAATCGAAGCACGAAGCGGCACCGCAATAGTCGGCGCTGAAACCCCGTCAAGGAACAATCTATCGCATTATCGGACAGCCAGCGCCCGCGCGTTTCCCAACAGATAGCCCCGCAGCCGTTCGCCGTCCGACCTATGCAATCCGCGCGCCTTTCGCAGACAACTCAGCGGCACAGACTTCCGATACAAACGGTGAGAATCGCCTTCTCCGGAAACCTACGGCGTTGTCTGTTATCGAGTATCGCCGTATCGAGTCGATCGCCCGGATGAAAGCTTGATTCGACCGCTACACAGAAATAGAGCCTCCTCTAACTCAACGGGGTGCCCATGAGTTCGTTGCTGCATGTTTGTCTGTACAACACGGAACCCGCCGCATCAGAGGAGATTCAGTCGCACATACGCGATCTGAATTTCGTGCGGTTTGTTGGAGAGGTTTCGAATCCCGACGAGCTGGCCCAGGCGCTGGCCGAAACCGACGTCAACGTCGTATTCTTCCACCTTGACCCGAGCCCGGACGATTTGATCGATGTGATCGACCAGGTGTCGACCCGCTACGCCCATGTTGCGTTGATCGCCCTCAGTCACAAAACAGACCTGAACGCCGTGCTCGGACCGATGCGGGCCGGGTGTGACCAGTTCGTCTGCGAACCGATCGACCAGGCCGATCTGGCCAACGCCGTCGCGCGCATGGCCTCACGGCGCCTCGCCAGGAGCACCAAGAGCCATTGTGTCGCCGTTACCGCGCCGAGCGGAGGATCAGGAGCGACGTCGATCGCCAACAACCTGGCACTGGAAATCGCCCACCTTACCGAGCGCGAATGTGCGCTAATGGACCTGGACTTGCAGTTCGGCGATTGCTCAACCTACTTCGATGCGGAGCCGCGTTACACCCTCTATGATCTCGCGGAGGCGGGGGCCCAGCTTGATCGTACGATTCTCACGTCGACGATCACGTCTTTATCGTGCAATGTGGCGCTGGTAGCAAGACCGGAGAGCATCGAGCAGGCCGAGCAGGTTACACCCGAGGTTGTTCATCGCGTAACCGAGTTGTTGACCACGGGGTACGAAAACGTCGTAGTCGACCTGCCCGGCGAACTGACTCCACGGACCATGGCCGTCCTCGCGCAGGCCGACCACGTTCTTGTTGTCGCCCAGTTACTCGTTCCGAGTATACGCAACGCCAAGCGCTATGTTGATGCGGTGATTCGGGCGGGAATCCCTGAAGATCGGATCCATTATGTACTCAATCGCGTGGATACCCGCGCAGGACGCGTGACCACCTCAGACGTAGAAGACAG
>CAZWWW010000321.1:0-4322 GCA_964637715.1 uncultured Phycisphaeraceae bacterium
AGTTCGACGAAGGGGATCGCTTCGGCCACTTCGATCACCGGCTGCGACGTATAAGGGCTGAACGCGGAAAAACCCAACGTGGAGGTCGGGGCGTAGGTGCGGGCGTACCCTCGACTCTGACCGCCGGAGAAAGTGAGAGAATGTTTGATCGAATCAACGCCCCAGCCTTCCTGGTAGAGCATCGAATTGTTAAGCACGCTCCGGATGGTTAGTTCCGGGTTTTCTTCGATAGGATAGTCCTTGAGGTTCTCGTCGCCGCCGTCGCCGTCGAGCAGGAAACGCCATTCGGGATAACGTCGGCGGATTCCTCGGCACAGTGCTAACACCATAGCACCGGCCTGCACATCAAGCGGCTTGTAGTCCTCGATGACGCGAACGGTATCGATCAAGTCAAGGTCCGCGGACGCAGCATCAATCTCTTCGAGAAACAGCCCCAAACCCAATCGTTCAAGAAAGATACGGGCCTGTTTCACGTCCGTTCCGTTGCCGTCAACATCGAGCACGAACGCTTTGAGCCGCGCCGGGCTCTGACCCATCTTCAAAAGGGTGTGATACGCCAGAAGAAACACCGACCCGCTGTCGATTCCGCCGGAAAAACAAACACCGATCGGTTCGTCTTTGGGGACCAAGTGAAGCCATTTGCGGATTTCACGGTACAAGGCCTCAACATAGCGCGCGCCGATTATGTCAAGATCAGGCGGCAAACCGCCTTGCCTTGGGGCGAAGAACCGCCGGTAGGTGGGATTCGGATCCGGACATCCCAGCAAACGAAGCTCGACCAGATGATGCGCCGGGACCATGCGCGTGTAGGACGGGTGAAACTGATCGCCAAGTTCCTCGCACTTGAGCCATTCGTGGATCGCGTCTATACGATCCGCCACGATCAGGGTCGGCCCGGCGGCCCGCTTGGCGATGAAGTAGCGCATGAGCCGGCCGATGGTCCGGGCCATACGCACCGTCTTTCCTTCCTGAGCGAGCAGGGCAAACTGACCGTCAATCTCGCGGATGGCGTCAGGATCTCCACAACGGACAATCGTCCGCGCCTCGTCCACCGCCATGTTGAAGATCAGGTTGGCCCCGGGGTCGAGCAGATCCACTACACGCGAGATCGCCTGCATGTCGTGCATGATCCGTTACCTCCTGGTGATCGGGGCCCTTTTGACCGGGGCTGCCGTCGGGGGCGCCGTGTCTGAGCACCCAACGACATACTCGCTCAAACATTCATCGATATCAATAGCAACCCCATAAACAGCAACCCCGCCCGCTGGTATCCGAACACGGGGCGATTTAGCATCGGGAATCATGGTCGCCTGTTGAGGTTGGCATCGCGTTTCATGAACTGTGCGGGTACGGTCAGATGGACGGTTTCCTTGGATGGCCGGTTCGAGCGATCGCCCACGCGTAGGCAGGCGCATCTGCTGCATCGGCCTCAGAACGTTGCGGTTCCCGTGAACCCGGTCGCAGAGCCGGTCCATCAGCCGGCGAAAAGTGCCGTCGGTCACCGGCCGCTCCAGATTCCAGTAGGCTTGAATTGACCTGTTCCCGCTCCACACCACCATCGTCGGACGCAGCGGGATGTAGCTCAGACGCCGGAACTGGTCGTCCAAGTCGTCGCCTTCGATGTCGCACCACAGCGCCTGGCGGTACGCGATACCACGGTGCCGTTATTGTTGCGCACATGTATGAGATACTTCCTATGTTCGCGTTCCATCAAAACGTCGTACTCACGTTCCAACTTTTCGCGTTTCTCGTCGCTCGCACAAGAACGAGCGCTTCCGCGACGAACCAGGAATACTGCCGCCGGGCGGACGCGCCCCCAGTATCGGCTTTCAAGTCGAACCAAATGGCGCAAGCCCTTCGACCTGACGCCAGCGGCGAGACCGTACACCCCAATGGACCACCAGAAGCGATCAAGGATGACGATTCGCCTCTCTCTCAGCGCCGGAAGAATCCGGCCTTCGATCTCGTCATTGTGGGCGGCGATGTGCAGGGTCTGGAGACTCGCAGCGTGGAGACTGCCGATACGGACCGAAGCCGGTCGATGATGAATGCGGTAGATATGGCGACCGAGCGAATTGTGGATGGCACAAAGCTGGATGCCGGTGAGTGGGGAAGCTTCCTTCTCACATTTGAGTCCTTCCGCCGGCGTCGGTTCCGGCTCGGTAATGTCCTCGAGCAGCCATTGGAAGACATCCAACATGTTCGGTTCTTCCATCATCCCGAACCCCCCGTTTTCCACACAAGACATGCCAACGACCCGTGTCGTCCCACACGTGGACCGGGCCGACCAGCCACGTTGACCATAGGTTAAGACCGCAGGGTGCGGACGCAACATAGGGCTCAGCCCGGTCCGGCCTACCCGGAACGACGACCGTTTATCGCCGCGTTTGAATCCCTGGAACCCTCGCCGCATCGGCTGTAGACGGCTCAAGAGATACCGGTGTTATTGTCTAGCGCTGGATCGTGCGACCTACCCGTTGAGCGCGTGATCCCTCCGGTACACAAAACGAAGCTCGCGCGAGCATTGTCCGATAGCAAGCCCGCTCGCCGGTGGGAACAACAGCAGTGGGCGATGGTCGGGACGAGTTTCGTACGGCGGTCGCCGATAAGGCTTCTAAGGCCGCGTCGTGTTTTCATGCGTGCTACGTGTCATAGAACGTACGACGGTGGTCGCGCCATGCGTCCCGTTGGATTGCGGGGCGTCGAACCTGGATGAGGTCGGCGGGTCGGTGCACTGCCGCGGTTACAAGGAAGAGAGTGGCGGTACATGTGCGACCGTATACCCTTGAAGGCTTCTTGTGCTACTATGTCGCGTCAGGCGGGAATGCTGACCGGCTCGGTTGCCCGTTTTCCGATATTGTGTATCGCCGAATCGGGTCGTATTACCGGATGAAACAGTGATTCAAACGCTGCACAAGAATAGAGCTTGCTCCATCAACTATGTTTAACGAAAGCGACTATGGACCCAATCGTTCATGATGTGTTGCCGTGCGGTATGGAATACGGCGTGTGGCCCCTGCCCGGGCGACGTGTCGTATCGTTTCAACTGCGGGTACTTGCGGGCCTCAGCGCGGAACCGGCTGACAAGCTCGGGCTGGCGGCGCTTATCGAAGACACCATAGACAAGGGCACCAAAACAAAAACCGGTCGGCAACTCTCCGATGCGTTTGACGCCATCGGCGCAGGGACCGGTAGCGGCGTCGGTCGAGAGACGACGACGTTCACCTGTACGGTCCTGCCCGAACACTTCGAACGCGCCGTGGAGCTCCACGCGGAGTTTCTGAGAACACCGACGTTTCCTGACGATGCATTTCGGGTAAGCGTAACGCTGAATGAGCAGGAACGAGACGCTCTCGACGACGACCCACAGGGGTTAGTGGATAAGTACATCAGCCGAAGCGCCTACGGACCGGTTCTTGGTCGCCATGAATTGGGCGAGCCTGAGACGATCGCACGGATCACACGGGACGACCTGGTCGCCCATTGGGCCCGCCACTTCTGCGCAGGGCGGATCGTTACGTCCGTGGCGGGTGCTGTCGACCCTAAACGCGCGGCCGAAGTGCTCCAGCGGCATTTTGCCGGGTTTGGATCAGCGGAACGGGCTGGGCGGGAATCTGCCTCGGTAATGTTCACACCGGGCAGAACGCATTACGAAAAGGATCTCCAACAGGAGCAGATCGGTATTTGCTGGCCGGGGGTTGATGCGACGCACAAAGAGTTCGCCACCCAGCAGGTCATGCTCGGCATTTTGTCCGGCGGGATGAGCGCCCGGCTCTTTACCGAAGTGCGTGAGAAACGGGGACTGGTGTATTGGGTGTCCGCGTGGCAGGAGACCCCGCGCGGTGCGGGGATGATCTTCCTCGGCGCCTCGACCACACCGCAGCGTTGCGATGAGACCTACGCCACGCTGCTCAACGAGGTCGAGCGTCTGGCCGACGACATTCAACCCGATGAGCTGGAACGGGCCAAGACCGGCATTATCGCCGGACAAGAAACAAGGGGCGACTCGACGCGGGCGCGCTGTTCGGAGTTGGCCAACGATCTCTTTTTCTTTGAGCGCCCTGTGCCGATCGAAGAAAAAATCGAGCAGGTACAGGCGGTAACGATCGGCGACATCCACGACTACCTCGCGTCCCATCCGCGCGATCGACTGTGTGTGGTAACGCTGGGTCCCGAGGCGCTGACCCCCGACGCTGGATCGTGCAGTGTTTCGACGCCGAGTGCGGCCGTGTAGGCCATCGTAAAGTACCCGGTGGGGACGTGTTCTTCTACAGCAATATCCGTTATTGTGTATCGCCGTATCGAGTCGATTCTCCGGATGA
>CAZWWW010000322.1:0-4309 GCA_964637715.1 uncultured Phycisphaeraceae bacterium
CCTGTCGCGTTCACTCACGCACGCTGGATCAACGACACGCCGCTCCGGAAATCGTGACGCCGTCCCATGCATCGAACTCACCGGCACCGGTCAGCAAGTTAATGAGGGTAATCAAATCAGCCGGGGTACAGGAACCGCTACGATTCAGGTCACATTGATGGTCCTGAAGAGGTGCGGTCTGCCCACGCAGGCTGTTCACCAGATCGATCAAGTCGGTCACGTTGCTGGTTCGATCCCCGTTCACATCGCCCGGAAGTGATCCGACGCAGATGCTGCTGCCGCTCTGATCCACGCCGGGAACCTGGATCCGCGTCCACGCAGCAGGCTCAAGCGGCTCATCAAACAAAATACGGTAGGTGCGCTCATCCACTGGGACCACGTCAACAACGTTCGGTGCGATTCCGTCGCCACCGGTCTCGGTCAGTTGGATATCCTTCACGCCCAACGGCTGAGAAAGCGGTGCGTTGAAGGTAATGTCAATCGAATCGTACCCCTGCCAGTCCAGCGCGTCGTTCATGGGGTGCGGCTGGCGGGCGTCGATGATGTCCGGCGCGGGAGTCGAGGTCATCACCCACGTTGCATCGCTTTCCAAAGTAAACGAGCCATTCATTGACGAGGTATAGTTGAATGCGATGAACTCACCGGGTTGGAACGGGCTCGGCAGCGCCGAAACCCCGGCCCATTCCATACGCGTCTCACCACTCGCGGCCGTGTTGAACTCCACGATGCCGTTCGATGTACTCGGTAGGCGAAACGGTGACGTTATGTTAAAGCTGCTCAAATCGCCCTCAAAGTAAATCACATACTCGTTATCTGGGATGGTGAACTGCCCGGTCGCGCGATCGAACTTACCCATTTTCGGTTCTTCGATCACGACCGTAATGCGACCGGTGTTCGAGCCGTCGGGCAGGATAAGCGGATCGACGAATTGAACGTAATCGGCGAACTCGGCCGTCTCCGCCTCAGGGTCTACGATCAGGCGAATGTACGTCGAAGTAATATCCGCCGTCGCCACCCCGCCCAGCGCACCGAAATCCAGTGTAAACGAGCTACTCGCTTGCCGGTTCTGAAGATTCGGAAGCGGTATCGGCCTGGCGCAGACCTGCGCCGTGGCCGCACCGATCACAAGCAACATGGCGGCCGTGCAAAGGCTCGAAAAGCCCTGCTTCGAGACGATCGTGTGCTTACGCATGTCATCAACTCCTATGTGCCGTTTCCTGGAACTATTCCGGCCGGGCCCGTATTCAGCCAACGACCACCTTTCCGCCTTCTGAAAAAGTCCGAACAACCGTAGGGCACCGGCATCTGACTGGTGAAAAAACAGGCTTCCACCTCGTGCCGCTCATTGTCCAAAGGGGTTCCACCCGCCACGCCGCAGCCCGGGGGACACACCCACAAGCCAGCCGTCGACCAACTGGAACACCTGATATATTGCCGAAATCCGTACGCGCGCCCAGGCGCACGCGAGACCGCCGGCACGGTTTCGCGTTCAGGGAACGCCCTATAGGCTACGCGCAGGCCCTTAGCCCCGCAAGCGTTGCCCAACCCGGATGCCACAGCTTTCGACAATCGCCAAGCCCCATCGCGACTTGCCCCATTTCTGTTGGGCACCGAGCATGGAGCTCTATGACGCTATCCCAGAAAAACGCGGGTGTGGATCGACATGCCCTACCCTTTCCTGCACCGAACGCCCCGAGGGTCGTTTTGCTCGCCGCAGGAGCAGCCGGGATGTACTGCGGAAGCTGCCTGCGGGACAACCGCCTAGCTGCAACGCTCATTCAAAAAGGGCATGATGTATTGCTCATCCCGCTCTACACACCCCTGAAAACCGACGAGCGAGATGTCAGTACGGGGCGCGTTTTTTACGGCGGTATCAGCGTGTACCTGGATCAGGCGTCGCGGCTGTTTCGACGGCTCCCGCCCTGGACCACGCGGCTGCTTGACGCCCGGTTCGTCCTGCGCCACATCGCACGTTTCGCGTCCCGAACGCGCCCCAACGACCTGGGACCGCTCACCGTGTCCGTTCTCGACGGTGCCCACGGACCGCAGCGCCGCGAGCTTAACACCCTCGTTGAAGCCCTTCGCCGCGTCCGCCCGGACCTGATCTGTTTACCCAATTTAATGTTCGTGGGCGTCGCGGAGACACTTAAACGGTCGATCGGCGTGCCCGTTCTTTGCACATTGAGCGGGGAAGACATTTTCCTCGATGCGCTTCCCGCACCGCATCGTGGTCGCGCGTTCGAGTTGATCCGTACCCACGCCGATCACGTCGACGGGTTCGTCGCGGTCACGACCTACTTCGCCGATCACGCCGCCCGCCACTTCTCGCTGCCGCGCGATCGCATACACGTTGTACCCATGGGCATAAACACACAGGCATTTCCTGATCGCCCGGAACCGGCATCCGAACCGTTCAAGGTAGGCTATCTGGGACGCATCTGCCCCGAGAAAGGACTCGCGATCCTCGCGGACGCCATGCTCCGGCTGCGGCGCGAGGGTCGCCACTGTGTTGTCACCGCCGCCGGGTATCTTGCCGAAGCCGATCGACCCTACCTGGAGGAGATAAAGACCAAATGCGATCGTGCCGGACATGCGGATGGGTTCACGTATGTCGGCGAGGTGTCCTGGGAGGAAAAGCTCGCGTTCCTAAGCGCGATCCACGTTTTGTCCGTGCCAACCGTTTACAAAGAGGCCAAGGGGTTTTACGTGCTCGAAGCGTTGGCCTGCGGTGTGCCGGTTGTGCAGCCGCGTCACGGTTCTTTTCCCGAGTTGATCGAAGCCACCGATGGCGGGCTCTTGTTTGAGCCGGAAAACGTTGAGGCCCTGGCGGAGGCTGTTGCGCGTCTGATGAACGACGACGCGCTGCGCGCGGAGCTTGGCAATAAGGGTCGCACTTCCACGCGCGAGCTGTTCACTGAGACAAGCATGGCCGATCGGTCGTGGGCGCTGTATAAGCGGATCATCGAAGAACATCGAAGCGCGCAATCGTAACGGATTGAGCAAGCACTATTGTTCGGATAGCGGTCGAATCACCGTTTGACAGGGCGAATCCGCCGTAAACTATCCACCCGGAGGGCTTACTTCATTGTTTCATGGGCAAGCAGCAGCTTGCCCGTGTTGCCGGCGGGGCAGTCACGGGCAAACAAGTTTGCCCATGCCACCCACGATACGCATCAATTGAGTTGTGTCGGCGTACTAGGAAAGACAATGCTGTATTGGGAATCTCAAGGCTGAAGTCGCCGGAATCTGATCACCATGTCCGAAACCCCCACCATTCGCGCCGACGACATCAGCAAGACCTATCGCTCGCGCGCCGGTGCGCTCCCCATTCTGCGCGGGGCGAGCCTCTCGCTGGACGCGGGTGAATCCGCCGCCATCATGGGTCCGTCCGGATCGGGTAAGAGCACCATGCTGAATATCCTCGGCACGCTCGAAACGCCGGACGCCGGCGAGCTGACCGTTGACGGGCAGCAGCCCTTTACGCTCTGCCCCAAAGACGTAGCCCGCTTTCGTAACCACACCATAGGATTCATTTTTCAAGAGCACCACCTGCTTCCGCAGTGTACCGTGCTTGAGAACGTCCTCCTGCCCACGCTAGCTGATCGACAACGCGCTACCAGCGACGGTCAGGTGGATCGCGCCCGATCCCTGATCGATCGGGTCGGGCTCAGCGATCGTCTCGATCACCACCCGGCGGAGTTATCCGGCGGAGAACGGCAACGCGTGGCCATCGCCCGGGCGCTCATCAACAAACCAGCCGTATTGTTGGCGGACGAGCCCACGGGCAATCTTGATCGCGGAACCGCCCATGAGATCACTGACCTGCTGGTGGAGACCTACAAGACCGACGGGCTGGCGCTGCTTGTCGTTACGCACAGTGAATCATTCGCCCGCCGCTTCGACCGCACCTTAGCGCTCGTCGACGGCGCGCTTGAGCCCACGCCCTGAACCCATGCGCCGCTCAACCTATTATTTTCGTTCATTGATCCATCACCGGCGTACGAACCTCGCCGTGATCCTCGGCGTCGCCGCCGGTACCGCGTCGGTGACCGGGGCGTTGCTTGTCGGCGACTCGATGCGCGCGAGCCTTCGCACGCTCGCCTTGTCCCGGTTGGGACAGGTTGATTTCGCGTTGACCGGTGGGCGGTTTTTCGAGGAATCACTGGCCCCGCGCCTCACCGAACAACCGGGTATGGCCGATCGGTTCGACGCCATTTATCCGTTGATAATACTCCGGGGCGGCGTCACGCAGGCTGAACTTCATACCCGCGTAAACGATGTAAGCCTGCTGGGCATCGACAAGAGGTTC
>CAZWWW010000323.1:0-4285 GCA_964637715.1 uncultured Phycisphaeraceae bacterium
GGCAATCTGGAACGCCAGCCCGAATGAATGCCCGTAGCGGGCGAGTCGATCCCCAGTCGCCGAGTCCGCATGCCCGACGATGGCGCCCAATCGGCACGACGCCCGGAACAACGCCGCCGTCTTCCGCTCGTGGATCGATTGCACCAGAACCGCGTCACTCGGCACGCGCTCCCCGAGAATATCCGCCGCTTGCCCCCCGATCATGCCGCGCCATCCCGTGGCCCGCGCAAGTTCCAACACGGCCGCCGAGGCTACGGTGTCGTCATAACTACCAGAAACCAGCAGCTCGAAGGCGCGCGTAACCAGCGCATCACCCGCCAGGATGGCTATCGCCTCTCCGTGTTTCTTGTGGCAGCTCGGACGCCCGCGACGCAGGTCGTCGTCGTCCATGGCTGGCAGGTCGTCGTGGATCAGGCTGAACGCGTGAACACATTCCACCGCGCACGCCGCGCACCAGGCATCGTCGCGCGCCCCGCCGGCCAGCTCACAACACCGCACCACGAGGTAGGGTCTGATCCGCTTGCCCGGCGCCAGCGCGGAATAACGCATGGCATCAGAAAGCTGGACGGGTAAGGCCCCGTCGTCGGTCAGACAGGACGCCAGGTGGGGGTCGAACTCGCGAGCAAACAGCGTGAGGGATTCGAGCATGATGCACGGTTTACTAGAGCAAGCTCTAGTCCTTGTTTTTTGGGTGCCATGGGCAAACTTGTTTGCCCGTGCCTGCCCCCGGAACAACACGGGCGAGCTGCTGCTTGCCCATGCCACCCACAACAAACCCTAAGAATAAGCCGTGACGCTGCACTAGTTTTGTGTGGCGGTTGAATCATTGTTTCATCCGATAAAACGACTCGATTCGGCGATACACAATATCGGCATACGCTATAGCATTCGCTGTAATGGTACATCGCCTGAACGATCCGATCCGCCGGGGGACACAGTCGTTCAAAAGCTGCACAGAAACAGAGCGTGCCCTAGATCGACGCCGGTACCGCGTCGATCAAACAGCTCGCCACGTCCCGCAACACCGCCAGGAAATGTTGGTCGGCATTGACCTGCGCGACAAGTTGCGCCGGGTACGCTTCGAGCACCGGAAACGTCTCCCGTTCATACACGTCGATGCGGTTAAGTATAACACTGCGGTCGGCGTCATCGGGTCGACCCGACTTTGACGCCCGGGCGGCCAATCGCTCCACCAGCGCATCACGATCGTTCATCGTCAAATGAACCACGCGTTTGACATCGATGACGTCGGAGAGCAGTTCCTTCTGTTTGGTAGTGCGCGGAATACCATCGAGCACGAGCGTGTGGTAGCCAGGAATAATCGACCCGAGACGCACCTTTTGCTCGACGTGATGCGTGAACACGCGAATGGTCAGCTCGTCAGGAACCAGCAGCCCCTTGGTGGAATAAGAAAGAAACTCCTTACCAATCTCCGACGCCTTGTCGAGCCCGCGAAAAATATCGCCCATCGCCAGATGAACGAGGTTGGGCATCTGACCCAGCGCCACCCCTTGCGTGCCCTTGCCGGACCCCGGACACCCGAACATCAAGATCGCCGCATATCGTTCGTTTTCAGACACAACTGTTCTCTATCTACACCATGTCCCCAATCAACGCCTACCGAATCCGACCGGGATGGACCCTGCGAAACGAGTCGCGGAGCACCGGATCGTGGATAACGATCCTAGCCTCATCAAAGAGTTTTTCATAGAGCGCCCGCATCGCCGGTTCAGCCGTCCGATCGCTGAGCCGGGCGGTCAACGCCGCCCGCGACGCCTCAAACGATCCGGGATCAGGGGGAAGCTGTCGCTCCAGCTTTATCAGGTGATACCACGCTCCGACCCGAACGGGTTTCGACACTTCACCAGGTTTCAGGGAGAACGCCGCCTCTCGAAAGGCTGCCGGAACCTGCTCGTCGGAACGCGCGAACGGCTCCAACAACCCATCCCGCCGGGCGCTGGCCTGGTTGGCACTGTGTACACGCGCCAGCGCCGCGAAATCCTCCCCCCCCGCCAGGCGCTCTTCGATCCGCGTGACCGCCGCCGCGCTGGGGAGCTGTATGTGTCGCACGACAACGCGCGACCCGTGCGTTCGCTCGAACTCGCCGCGCAATTGTTCCTCGGAAAAGGACTGCTCGGCCTTCACGAGCGCGCGCAGAAAGGCGTTACGGCGCAGGACCAAGTCGAACTCGGCGTGCGACACGTTCCGATCGGCCAGCACGCGATCAAGAATACGTTCGGCGTCTTCGGGATCACCCGGCGCCTCTCCGGTTATCGCCGACAGCGGATCGATGAGACGCTGCAATGAGCGCCTGCGTTCCGCAGCGACGTCGCGCTGGCTGACCTGAATCCCGCGGTCGGCGGCCAGGCGCTGAGCAGCGTCCAGAACGATTAACTGTTCCAAAACACCAACCCCGTAGGCGGCCATGAGCAGATCAACGACGCGGCTGCGGTTGATCGGATGACCATCCACGGTGGCAAGGACCGGATCGGGCGGCTTCGCGTCCGTTTCGCGTGCATCGGACGGGGACGGCGCCTCCCAGAACCGATATCGCGCGGTGCTCGTTGTATGGTCCTTCCGATGGCCGAGAACATCGTGTACTGAGTTCGTGGCGGACACCGCCTTGCCCGGCGTACCACACCCCGACAGCGCCACGATCAGGCAACCGACCCACGAATAAACAACCCGTGTGCAAGGGGAAGTCCGGGCAGTGCGCGCATCATCAAATCGCGCTACCGGTGTGCGGTTTCGCAAAAGGTCGCCCGACGTTTCCGGCAACAGGCGGCATGGACGAACTTGTTTGCCCGTGCTCACCAGAGGGCGTTTACAGGCCATTGAATTGACTACGTAGGACAACGCCGCGCTCCGAAGTGAAACGCTTTGGTAAATTCGTTCACTCGCTGTCGATCAGTGTAAACGTGCCCCCGCCCTGAACGACGTCCCGCATGTTCCCCGGTTTGCGGAGGTTAAGCACGATGATCGGCGTACCGCTTCGCTGACACAGATCGATAGCACTGACATCCATGATACCCAGCCGCCGGTTGATAACCTCGTTGTGGGTGAGCCTCTCGATACGCTCCGCTGAAGGATCCTTGACGGGATCGGCGGTGTAGACACCGTCCACCTTTGTCGCCTTGAGCAACACTTCCGCCCGCACCTCGGAAGCGCGCAGGGCCGCCCCGGTATCGGTGGTCACAAACGGATTACCCGTACCCCCCGCGAAGATAACGACGCGTCCTTTTTCGAGATGGCGAATGGCACGCCGGCGAATGAACGGTTCGCACACGCTGTGGATGGAAATAGCGCTTTGAACGCGCGTGGGCACGCCGAGCGACTCGAGCGTATCCTGAACGGCAAGGGCGTTGATGACCGTGGCCAACATGCCCATGTAATGTCCGGTTGTTTCTTCAATCGGCGAGTCTTTGGCGATTACGCTTCCGCGAACGATGTTCCCCCCGCCCACGACCACGCCGACCTGCACGCCCAGATCAACAACGAGCTTTATTTCCTCGGCCAATCGACCGATTTCCGCGCCGTCCAGACCGGAGCCCCCCGACCGGCACAACCCTTCTCCGCTGATTTTGAGCAGCACACGTTTGTATTTGGCCTGAGCCACGGGAAGATCCTTCGACACGACGTCATCCAACAACAGGACTTACGATCGTTCAGGAAGCGGCGGTTGTGCGTTCCGCAGGTCCCGAGACTATCTGAGCCGCAGGCTTTAGCCTGCGCGACCGCGCGATGCCCGTTGTCCCGGAAAGACCGACCGCATGGCCGTAGTCGCACACCGTGAGCAATACGTACTACGCACCGACCTGCATAACGACCAGGTCCGTCACCGCATTCACCCCGGCGCTCTTGAGCACGTCGGCAATTTTCGTTTTTCCGTAGTCGTCCGTCTTGACATGCAACTGCTCGACAAGCACGCGCTCACCGTAAAACGCATTCACTTTGCCATCGGCGATCTTGTCGACAATCTGCGGCGGTTTGCCCTCGTTGGTGGCCATTTCGCGGGCCTCGGCCCGCACCTTCTCAATCTGCTCACCGGGCACATCGGAGCGATCGATCGCCAACGGCTTGGTAAAGAGCGCGTGCATGCACAGGTCGGCTCCGATGGGTTTGTCCGAGTCAGGCACCGCATCAAGCGCCAACAAGACACCGCTCTTACCGTCGTGATGCACATACGACCAGAGCGACGTCCCTTCAACGCGACGGCAGTGGGCGAGCTTCAGATCGGAAGAGCACACGTCTGATCTCCAGTCACATTCAGAAATCTCGTATGCCG
>CAZWWW010000324.1:0-4280 GCA_964637715.1 uncultured Phycisphaeraceae bacterium
CATCCGGCGAATCGACTCGATACGGCGATACACAATAACGGATATTGCTGTAGAACACACTCCTCACATTAGCAATCGGTGCGTAGAGTCGCTGTACCGGTTGAAACAGTGATTCCATCGCCATCTAAGGATAGCGCGTACTCTACAGCACAATCTGTTTTCGTGTAGCGATCCGTCCCAAACGTTTCCCTTCACAAAGGGGGGGATTGAGGGGGATCTGCCGCTACACGACAGCTCACTGTGCGTTAGCGGGCGGAACGGGACGCCCGAGAGGAATGTGCGGCGTCGGTTTTAGTTACTTCGTGCGTAGCGGGCGGGTGCGCCGAGGCTGAAACCCCAACGTCCGCCAGTCTGATACTCATGGGCTGTGGCGGATCAAACGCCGCGCGATCGGCCCAGCGCAGCGTCTCGGCAAGATGCAATTCGTTGTCCACCCGAGACGAATCCCACCCCAGCACCGGTGCCAATTCGTTCGCCAGCGTGGGGAGCCGCTCCCAAAAACCGGTATCACCAAGAAAATAGAGTGGGGTGCGGCGCTTGATGACATCGACCAGTCGGCAAACCGCTTCGGTGCGACACAGGTATTTCAACTCGGCCAGCGTATAGGGCAGTTCTTCACATACGGGCTCGGCGCGTCCGGGCTGGCGCGCCAACTCGTCGGCAATGCCCAGTGCGTCTTCTCCGTAGTGGCGCGCGAGGTGATCCAATACGCTACCGGGCACGCGCGCTGGACACGTGCGCCGCGCGCATTCGGAGGCGATTGATTTAACCTGTGCCCTCGAAAGACCGGGCCACAACGGATCGCGGCGCAACCGGAAGCGAATCTGGTTGCCGATGCGGGGTCGCCCCAGCACGCTGTGCACCTCATCGACGGTTTGTTCGGCCATGCGACGGAAGGTGGTGAGCTTGCCGCCCACGGTGGTAATGAGACCGCGCTTCGTATCCACATCAACGCGGTGCTCGCGCGACATGCGGTTTTCAGATTCAATGTCCTGCGTGACAATGGGCCGCACACCGGCGAAGGCGCTGACGATATCCGCCCGCCCGATCCCCGCCCCTGGAAAGCTGCGGCGAAAACTCTCGAACAGGTCGTCGATCTCTTCCGGGTGCGGGTGTACGTGGCGCAGATCACCGGCGTACAGCGACTCCGTACTACCGATGAGCAACCTGTTTTGCCAGGGTACGACCCACAAAGAGCGACCATTGAGGACGCTGCGGATGATGACGGCGTCGTTTCCGTATCGCCGCGGTTTTCGAACGACGATATGGCTTCCCTTGACCCACATCAGTTCGGAGGGCGACGTGCCGAATAACTCACCCGTTTCGGGTGCCCAGGGTCCGGTCGCATTCACCACGCACCGTGCGTGAACCATCCACGAGCGCTGCGGGTCCATGCTGTTGAGGCGGATGCGCCACCCGCCTTGCCCGTGCTCCGCCGATTCCACGGTCGTGTAGTTGCACAAAGTCGCACCCAAGGTCTGCGCCGTGCGCAAGGTGGCCAAGACCAGTCGGGCGTCGTTCGTTTGGGCGTCCCAGAACGAAGCGGCGAACGGTGACTCGCGCAACAACGGATAGCGCCGCTGTATCTCGCGTGCCAACATGTAGGACGAGCGCCGTCCGCCACGAAACCATTCGATGAGTCCGTAAAACTGAACACCCGCCACCGTCAACAGCCACTTTGGAACCTGATGACGCTCGAACGGAATCATAAAGCGAAGCGGTGTGACCAGATTGGGTGCGATACGATTCAGCAGGCGGTCACGTTCGACGATCGCATCCATTACCAGTCGAAACCGTCCCTGCTCCAGGTAACGAAGTCCGCCGTGGATCAGTTTCGAGGTGAGGTGGCTGGTTCCCGAAGCGAAGTCGTCCGAGTCGATCAGCAGTACGCGCAGTCCCCGCATGGCGGCGTCGCGGGCGATACCGGCCCCGGTGATCCCGCCGCCCAGTATCAGACAGTCAACCTGAGCGGGTAATGATGCAAAGCCTATGGTCATGCCTTCTTCGCGCCGTCGTCCAGTTCTGTGATCTCGCGGGCGGCACCCACAACCTTTTCGAACGCGAGCGCATACTGATCAAGCAGTACATGATCGGCACGGGGAAACGACGGCAGTTGAATCATGCGCTGATTGGCCGCTTGGGTGTTAGGTAATGCATCCGGTTGATAGGTGGGGAGCGTTTCCCGGGGCAAGGAGCCCAGTTGTGCAATGTCTATAAACCGATCCTCCGTAAAGACGGGCTGCTGGTTAAGCAACGGATAGCGCGGCGCAGCCACCTCACACCCTTCCGCACGCAGCGCCGCGACGAGCCGGTCGGTGGGCAGTTTCGTGCGGGATTCCTGATTCTCAACAAGGTATTGAAAGTAGACCCGTTCGACGCCGTCCGGGGCCAGGAATGTCTTGATACCCAGCGGCTCTAGCTTGAGCGAAAGGTATTTCAGGTTCTCGTTGCGCCGCGCGTTACGTTCGGTCAGGTGTTCGAACTGCACACGGGCAAGCGCCGCCGACAACGGGGCCATGCGGTGCTTGAGGCCGAATCCCGTTCCCGCGAATCGTCGAGCCGGGGTTTCCAGTTCGAGCACGCGTTCGAAGTGGCCCAGGCAAACCGCGTGCTCGTGCAGCGCGTCGTCGTTGGTCAACAGCATACCGCCTTCCCCGGCGGGCGCCAGCTTTTGAGTTTGCAAGCTGAAGACAGCCGCGTTGCCGAGCGTTCCGACCAGGCGACCGTTATGTTTCGCACCATGGGCGTGCGATGCGTCTTCAAACACTTTCAGATTATGACGCCGCGCGATGTCGAGTAACCGGTCCATCTTGGACGGCATCCCCCAGAGATGCACGACAACCATAGCGCGCGTGCGCGGTGTGATCTTCGCTTCGACGTCATCCGGGTCGAGACCGAGTTGGTCCATCTCGCTCTCGCAAAAGACGGGCACTGCGCGACACCAGAGAACCGGCATGACCGACGCCCAATAGGTGGCTGACGGTACGATCACTTCGTCACCCGGCTCCAACCCGAACCCGTGCAGCGCCGCGAAGATCGCCGACGTGCCGTTGCAGCAAGCGAGCGCGTGTTTGACGCCGAAAAACGAACGATAGTCGCTCTCCAGCAAACGGTTGATCGGATTGATTGACAGTTCGCCGCTGCGCAAAACGTCCGTGACGGCGGTTACGTCTTCGTCGGTGATGATAGGCCAGCGATTCGCCTCGGTTTGATCCAACGTAACCGCACGCGTACCGCCGAGTATCGCAGGACGTTCTGCCGTTCTTATCGCGGACAAGGTTCAGGCTCCTTTATGGTTGAGCGTTGAGGGTTTTGCGGGCTGTGTTCGACGCCTTCGCGCACTCCGCATTAACACCAAAACCGCATCCGCGCTTCTCTCGCCGCCGCGTACGCTCGACCGTTCTCCTGAGGATACTATCCTTAGCGGCGGTGGGCTCGGTAACCGGTCACATAATATCGATAGGTGCTATGCTGAGCAACAAAAGGCCTCAATCGCTGTTCCGCAGGACCGGCGCAGGGTAACATGAAACCGGATACGCCAGCTTGTTACGGCGGTGTTCAATGTCCGGTTGCCCGCGGGCCGATCTTTTCGGATCGAAGGGCGATCGAGGGTTCGCAGCGTCGCCGTGCGGTGGCTTCAGCCACCATCGATCCGCAGGGGTGAAGGATCCGCTCAACCAACCATGACCGCCACCTATCGTTTACTACCTGTCGACGGTATCCAACCCATGCCGTGTGTCCGGCGTCTGTTTCTCGAATACGCTGAATCGATCGGCGTTGATCTCGGCTTTCAGGGATTTGAACAGGAGCTTGCATCACTGCCGGGTGCTTACGTTCCGCCGGGTGGGATGATCCTGCTGGCGGTAACCGCCGCCGCCGCCACGTCTCAAAGAACAGGTGACGACGGCACGCCCCCCGAACGAAACACACCCGACGATGCGGATCTCGCCGGTTGCGTGGCCATGCGACCCATGGAACGTGACGTCTGCGAGATGAAACGTTTATTCGTTCGACCCGAGCACCGGGGCTCGGGTTTGGGGCGACAAATGGCTGTAGCGATCATCGACGCAGCCCGCACGGCTCACTACCGCTGCATGCGCCTGGATACGTTGAACACGATGACCCCGGCCATCGCCTTGTATCGTTCATTGGGCTTTGCCGAAATAGCTCCGTACTACGACAACCCGATACCGACGGCCGTGTATTTCGAATTGATGCTATAAGCCTAGTGCAGCGTCACAGCTTATTGTTAGGGTTCGTTGTGTGTGGCATGGGCAAAC
>CAZWWW010000325.1:0-4279 GCA_964637715.1 uncultured Phycisphaeraceae bacterium
ACGGATATGGGCGTTTACACCGCGCTCGCGTAATACCGTCACGAAGCGTTCCACACTTTCGTCGCGCGGTCGCTCGTACGGCATACCGGCAACCGGGTTGTAGGGGATGAGGTTTACGTTGGCCCGCATGCGCCGCGTGGTCGTCGCCAATTCGCGGGCCAGCTCGGGTGTGTCGTTCACCCCACCGAGCAGTATGTATTCAAGGGTAACCTCGCGTCCGGTCCGGTCGAAGTAGTAACAGGCGGCTTCGATAAGCTCGTCGATCGTGACGCGATTCGCCCACGGGATCAGTTCCCGGCGCAGCTCGTCGGTCGGCGCGTGCAAAGAGAGCGCCAGGGTGATCTGCAATCCTTCGTCGGCCAATCGCCGCATCTGGTTCGGCAGCCCGACCGTACTGACCGTGATCCTCCGCGCTCCAATACCCAAACCCCACGCGGCGTTGATCGTTCTTAGCGCGTGAACCGTGGCGCCGTAATTCGCCAGCGGCTCACCCAACCCCATGAACACGACGTTCGACAATCGAGCGTCGTCGCACAAGGCTCGCACGCGCATCGCCTGCTCGACAATCTGACCGGCGGATAACTGCCGCGCTAATCCGCCGACACCGCTCGCACAAAACGTACACCCTACCGGGCACCCTACCTGCGTCGAAATACACGCGGTGCGGCGGTCTTGATCGGGAATCAATACGCACTCGCTGGTGGCGCCGTCAGGCCAGCGCACGAGTTGCTTGATGGTACCGTCGGTCGCGTTCTGTGTGTGCGTTACTTGAGATTGATAGACCGGCAACTCACAGGTCAACCGCTCGCGCAACAACTTGGGTAGATTCGTCATCTCTTCGTACGTGCCCAACCCGCGTGCGTAGACCCACTCTAGCACCTGCTTCGCCCGAAACGGCGGCTCGGACCAGCGGGTAAAGAGTGCATGGAGGGAGTCCGGGGTATGATCGAAGAACGATTGCAGTTTTCCAACCTCGCGCACTGTTACTTCCCTAACAACGTAAGCTGACTGTTACTACGCACAACGCTGATCGCGATCTTTTTCCAACGCGGGCTTCCGGCATGGAATTCCGCAAGACCGTAGCCGGCAAACCGTACAGACTGTCGATCTTGAATGAGCCGGCTGAATTGTACCGGGTTGGAATGCGTTCCGTCGAGGCGCTACAACGGGAGCCGCGTTGGGTAGCCAAGCAGCAACCGTCGCGGTTGGTGCAGAGCATGCGATGATAACAAGTGTCGTCTGGCGACGCCGACCTGATCCTTGCAACGACGCGGCCATCGCGTCGCGCCAAGCTTCTGGATCGTTCTTGGGATTCAGGAGAGGCGGAAAAACGCCGTCCACCGGGAAAAAGGGGTCTGAGGTGGAAAAACCGTCAAAGAGTTGCTAGATTCTGATGTGGGCGGGAATTATTAGACGTTGGAGCGAGGTTCCAGCGGTTGGATCGACCAACGATTCACCCGGCATAGGCAGGCTCGTCGCTGCACAAGCAGCCAATCGGCTGCGGCGCGGTGAGCGGGTGACATCGGTATTTGTGGGCTATTCCGACGCCGCGTAAGACCCCTGGGGGGTAGGTTGGTGGTGTCGGCTCGTTTTTCGTTGCCCGGTTACTTTCTGAAATGCGCGTCGACTGCAACATCCCGTGTCCAACGCGGGTTTTTCGGGGGGACAGTGTGATCGCATGACAGCCACGAAACGCTCGACGCTTCTTGTTGTTTCCACGGTGCTTGTGGAGTTCGCGTGCACGGGGATCGTTCTCGCTGCCGATCCGCTTCCGCTCAGCACGCAGATACCCCGAGCCGCCCATCATCCCACCCGTCTGCTGGTTCGATTCTCGAATGACGGCGTGGCATCGAGCACGCGGGATTTGAACGCTCAGGTACCTGGGGCACGCGTTTTGCGCGCGTTCACGAGCGTGCCCGGGCTTACCATCGTCCATGTCCCCGAAGGGCAAATCGAAACAGCCATGGCCGCGCTTAACGCCCGGCCTGATGTGCTGTATGCCGAACCGGACTACCGTGTGGAATCTTTCGCCACCCCGAACGACGAGTTCTTCGAGCAGTTGTGGGGATTGCACAACACGGGCCAAACCGTCAACGCGGACCCGGGTACGCCGGGCGCTGATATTCGCGCTGCGCAGGCGTGGGATTTATGGACCGGTGATCCCGAGTTTCGTATTGCGGTCATCGATACGGGTGTCAACTACAAACACCCCGATCTGCAAGGGAATATCTGGACGAACCCCGGCGAGATTCCGGACAACGGCATCGACGACGACGGGAACGGATATATCGATGACGTGCACGGGTTTAACTTTCTCACCGATTCAGGCGATCCGATCGACGAGAACGGGCATGGTACACACATAGCGGGCACGATCGGAGCGGTGGGGAATGACCTGGTGGGGTCCGTTGGTATTAACTGGCATTGCCGAATCGTCGCCCTTCGATTCGGTGACGCCGGAGGCGGTGGGTTCACCTCGGACGCCATTGAGGCTATCCAATACGCCATTGACAACGGGATTCGCGTATCCAACAACAGTTGGGGGTGCTTTAATTGTTTTACGCAGGCGCTGCGCGACGTCATTGAAGCCTCACAGGCGGTCGATCACATCTTCGTGGCGGCTTCGGGGAATGGGATTTTCGGATTGGGTGTTGATATAGACCAGTTCACGGCGTTCCCCGCGGGGTACGATTTGCCCAATATCATTTCCGTAGCGGCCATGAATAACGACGACGAAAAAGCCAAGTTCTCCGACTTCGGTCGTGTATCGGTCGACATTGGCGCACCGGGCGTCAACGTATTCAGTACCGTGCTCAACGACGAATACGCCTTTTTGAGCGGAACGTCGATGGCCACGCCGCACGTCGTCGGCGTCGTCGCGCTGTTGACCAGCCGCCGCCCGGAATTGACCTGGCAGGAGATTCGTGATCGCGTTTTGTTGACCGCCAGACCCGTGGACGCGTTACAGGGTATTACCGTAACAGGCGGCGTGGTGGACGCACTGGGCGCCATCGGGGATTGCAATGAGAACGGAGTGTTCGATGAGTTCGACATTCTGACGGGTACGAGTCTGGATTGCAATCTCAATGGTGTGCCGGATGAGTGTGAGCCGGATTGCAACGGGAACTCCATCGCGGATGATTGTGACATTACCCTGGGTGGATTCGAAGATTGCGACGGCAATGGTGTTCCAGACGACTGCCAAGCGGATTGCAATCGCAACGGTGTGGCTGACACCTGCGACGTGCGTGATCTCCTGAGCAACGACTGTAATGAAAACGGCGTTCCCGATGAATGCGAGATCGGGTTCAATCAGGATTGCAACAACAACGGTCTGCCGGATTTGTGTGATTTCTTTCTAGAGATCAGTCGAGATTGCAACGGCAATCATATCCCCGACGAATGCGACATTGCGGCGGGGCGGAGCGTGGACTGTTCGGGCAACGGTTTGCCCGACGAATGCGAACGCGACTGCAATGAGAACGGTCTGGCGGACAGTTGTGATATCGGGAATGGCACGTCGCAGGATATTGACGGTGACGGCGTGCCGGATGAGTGCGCCCTCGGTGTGGCCCTTGTGCCGATTAGTGCGACCCGTTCGCCGGTGATCAAGGGTCAGGAGATACGCATTGTAGAAGGCGGCGATACCATTACCTTTGAGATCAGGGTGTCGGGATGGGATCCGGATCAGGACGGCGAACCGCGATTGCGTGTATACCAGGCAGGGCTGGAGCGGGCGGGGTTTACCAGCGGTGACCGGGGTTCATTGAGCTTGGCACGCATCCCCTGCATAGACAGTGAGGGATGTCTGGGGGTGTCGGAATGCACGCCCGAGGGTATTTGCGATCCGACCGGGTCGATCATCACCGACGAATCGCATCCAAATTTTGTTTTCGCAGGGGCTCCGACTATCTCGCTGACCGATGTGTCGCGTTTACGACTGGGCAGCACGCTCTTCTTTGAGAGCGATGCGGCGATTGATGAAGGCATTGCGAAATACGTGGCGACGGTAACGTTGGACGTCTCCAAAGACGCTGTCGGCACGTTTACCGTTGGATTCGATCCAGGGAATACCTTCTTTGGGGACGACCAGGGACCAACGGTGATCTTCGACCCTTCGTCTCTTCTTCCCGCGCGAATCGTCATCGCCCCGGACTGCAACCGCAACGGAGCACCGGACGGCCACGACCTCGATACCGGCGTGAGTTTGGACTGCGATAACGACAACATACCGGATGAGTGTGTGTCCGCCGATCGCGACTGCAACGAAAACCTTATT
>CAZWWW010000326.1:0-4275 GCA_964637715.1 uncultured Phycisphaeraceae bacterium
GTCTTTCTCAAGGACATACGTCACTGTCGTTGGTCAAGAAAGTAGCGTAGTAGTAATAGGATCGAACGTGAGACAAAAGGCCCGTCTATAGCAGACGCTTCGATGATTCCGCGGACCCACCGCGGGGCGTACCGCTTGGTTGCATCGAACAAGCGACACACAAAAAGGGAGGGCGCCCCACCCTTACTTGTGTGATGACGCAGCGCGCTCCCTCGGGTTTCCGTCTTAAAGGAGACACAGTAGGCTCATGGGCGGGATAGAAACCGCTTCCTTCCCGGTCGTCAACGAAAGCGCGGTGTTTCCCTGCGCATGGGTCAAACCGCTTGAGTGCCCCGGCGCTGTGTCACCGGTTGGCGTCGAAAATGCAAACGAGCGCCTACGCAAAGCAGCAGGGCGAAAATCATGAGCCCCCACGCCGAAGTCGTGGGAATTATCACCGGCACCTCCAGGCATTCGGATGAGCATCCATCACCATCGTTGGTGTTCCCGTCGTCGCATTCCTCGCCCGAATCCAATATGCCGTCACCGCAGCGTGCCAGCGTGCAATTCGTTCGACAGCTATCAGCCAGGGTGTCGGAGTTCAACGCACCGTCGTCACATTGCTCTCCGGCGGCGGTATTCGTCGTAGCATCACCACACATCGCCGGCGTACAGTCCGCATCACAAGTACCGGACGGTTCGGCATCATCACAGACCTCACCCGTGTCCACCGTCCCGTCCCCACAGGACGCCAACAGGCAATTCGTGCGACACGCATCGGGCATCGTATCCGAGTTGCTCATACCATCGTCGCATTCCTCGCCGGCCTGGATGTTGAGGGTGTTGTCGCCACATACGGCGAACGTGCAATCGGCATCGCATACAGCCGAACCGCCTCCGTCGTCGCACTCCTCGCCGGCATCGACTACCTGATTCCCGCAAATAAGCAGAATCTGAGCAACATAAATGCCTTGGGAGCCGTCATCGAACAGGGCGAAAAAGACGATTTCGTTGCCGCTGAGTGCTTCTTGGCTCTGGTAGGCAAGGGACAATGTCTTACCGTCCAACACGTCTCCGCTTCCGATCACCCGAAACTCAGACCCGCCCATGTTCGTTGAAATGATTCCGGGGCCCCGATTGTAGACGAGCGTCCGGTTTTCGAGCGCCGGCGCGGAGGGGCCAATCGGTGCGCCGAGAATACCAACGCCCAGTACGCCATCATAATAGGTGTAATTGCCTTCTTGCGGGTCGTTCGCGGAAGGATCCGACCCACGATCGGTGAATGCGATATCCTCGCCGTCCAGGACGGGGCTGCCCGGCTCATAAAACGTCGTCGTACCGCCTGGCGCCATCGTTGCACTGTCCGCAACCAATCCAAGTGTGCCGCCGATTCGTGCATACACACCACCGAAGACGGGCGAATTGCCCGCTGCGGTCCCGGAAAAGGCCACATTGTCACCGCTCAAAGAAGGTGCACCTAGTATAAAAAACGTCGTCATACCGCCCGGGATCGGCGTGTTGTCGTTGGCTATGAGACTCAACACCCCGCCCGTCGAAAGGAACACACCAAACCCGGCGCTTGTGGTTCTAGCCTCGAACGCAACATTGCCGGCGTCCAACGAAGGTTTGGCTAAACCACTGGAATCAAAACCATTAAACATGCCGCCGCCGGGGGCCGGTGTTCCTGTTTCCGCGACGGCGACAATCGTTCCCGACGTTTCCAGGTAGATCCCCTCCGCCACCGGCGTGCCATCGCTAAGCCTTATTTTCCCTCGAAACGCTACGCTTCCATTATCTATCGAGGGAAGGAACGCACTGCTGAACGTGCCAACGCCGTTGGGCCCCGGCGTACTGGTCGTCGCTACCGGGCGAAGCGGTCCTCCGATGTCCGTGTAAATACCGCCCCTTGGGTTGATCGCAGTACCTTCAAAGGCCACGTTTCCTTGATCGATCACAGGCGTTGATGTAAAACTTGCAAATGTTCCGACGCCGCCCGGGACGGGCGTATTCGTATCCGCAATCTTGCGAAAAGTTATCGTCTGCGCCTCGACGGCGACGCCCATCATGGCAACCACCGCAACCGCCATCGCTTTCACCGCCCGTTCACACACAACGTGACCTCGCATGTCCGCCTCCTCCGCTTGTCAAAGGGACAATCGTCCTGCCGATGAAACATTGTCGCTGCTTGCGCACGCTCGTTTTTTCAATTCTTGGGGTCTTGAGCGGACCGTTTTCGTGTAGGTTAAACGCTCCGGATCCGGGCACGACGAGATAGGCGTTAACCGATTTCCTTCGCCCATGGCATCACTTCGCTAGGATGGATTTTGTTCGCACGTACCTGAGAGAAAACAAGCTGATCGACGGCACTATTGTACTCGAACATCAACGAAAAACAAAGCTTTTTCCCTACGATATGCGATTTGGAGCGAAACAATCACGTGAGATGTGTTACAGCATACGCCCGAAGCCACTGATGCGATCTTGGCGCTTTTTGGAAACGGAGGCTAACAGTCAGACGAATGAATCCTCTCAGGCCCGTAGAGACTATGTTCTCAATAGCGCCAGGCCGGTCGGCGAGCCCACTTCGGGCGTTCTTTCACAGGTTGTCAAGCCAGGGGCGATCCGCTATGAGCAGCACGAAACCTCGCTGAAGGTTAGACGAGCGATTTGACGATCATTAAGAGTGCAATGGAGAATAGAAACCATCCGAATCCTTTCTTGATCTTGTTCTTGTCGAAGCTCATCGACTTGCGCGCACCGATTTGACCGCCAGCGAACACCGCTACCGCCAGAACCAACGACGTGCGCCAGTCCCAGTGCCCCGACGCTACGTGGCCCGCAAACCCGCCGGCTGCCGTCAAACCGACCATAAAGGCGCTGCTGCCGACGGCAATCTCCATCGGTATGCCCAGCAGCAGTACCATCATGGGAACCTTGAGAACGCCACCACCGACGCCGACGAGCCCGCTGATTCCGCCTGCGACGAAGCTGATCGGAAGTGCCACCAGCATATTGACGCAGTAGATCCGTTCACCAAGCACCCGCCGCCATGCCAACAGGCTGCTACGCTGCGGACACGGGTGCGTGCGGGTAACGTTGCGGACCATGAAGAACGCCGCGAACGCGATGACGGCGGCAAACGTCACCATCAGTACGGAACCCGCAAAACGCCCGGACAACAATCCGCCCGCCAATCCGCCTACCGCCGTTACGGACTCCAGCGCGATGGCAAGAGGCCAATCCACGCGCTTGCCTTTACGGAACACGATGGTCGCCGAAATCGACACCACCATGATCAGGAACAAACTCGTCGTGGCCGCTACGTGAAAGTCGATGCCGGCAAAGACCTGAACCGGCGTAAACAGTACGCCGCCGCCCTGTCCGAGCATGGAAAAAACGACCGCGACCAAGAACATGATTGCGAACAGCATCGCGACCAGAGCCGTCATACGACGGCACGTTCACGACACGGGATGCACACCCGTTGGTCTCCCAGGATTCGACCGTAGGGTTCGACGGTCATCTCGCCGCACAGGTCGCATCTGAAACCCGAGAACGAGTG
Organism: uncultured Phycisphaeraceae bacterium; assembly: GCA_964637715.1. Lineage (GTDB taxonomy): Bacteria > Planctomycetota > Phycisphaerae > UBA1845 > UBA1845 > CAZWWW01. The sequence goes on from CAZWWW010000326.1 coordinate 3,542, forward strand.
CGGCGGATCCTCCCAAGGCTTGTCGAAGACCTCGCCCACGATGAGCAACTGATCGTCGGGGGCGTTCATCACCCGTTCGATAAGGGGGGCTACGACGTGCTCGGGAACCTCAGACGCCGGTACGCCCTTCTCACGGTAGGCGGTAAAAAACTCGCTTTGTTTGCTGGCTTCCATGGCCTCGGCACGCGGTGCGACGCGAACGGCGTGCCCGGTCTTTTTGTCGATGAGCGTCACCCCCCACTTGCCGTAGTGAAGCTTCTGGATGTTGCCCTTGCCGAACGTACATCCCGTAATCATCTGCACGCCATCGGCAAAACAGGTGGCGCAGTGGTCTTCACCAATCTCCACAAGCGCTACCAACTGCCCGTCCTTGGCGCGTTCCACCCCCAGTTTGTTCATCGCGGCTGCACCGACGCACAGCCCCATCGGCATCGCGGGACACTTGTGCCCATGTAAGGTCAAGCCCGCTTCAAAATAGTCGTTCGCCTGGACCATCATCTTCTCCTTTGCGTGTTGGGAACAATCGTCGACTGCAAACGGATCGATCAAGTCGGTCCATTCATCTACGGGTGGTATGTGGTCAGCCGCTTGCAACAATGCAGCGCAAAGCGAGCAGTACAGCGCCGACGCGCTACGGCCCACCACATCCCCATAAGTGGTACGTTCTATTCAGCAACACGAATGGTAACCACATTGTCACCGTCACGTCGGCGGAGTTGGCCGCAGGCGGCGTC
>CAZWWW010000327.1:0-4265 GCA_964637715.1 uncultured Phycisphaeraceae bacterium
CGAGCCTCGCGGCGATCACCGGCCGCCTGCGACGCATGCGTCTCGGGCGCGAGCCCGGCGAGCACGCGGTGCCGCGAGCGGTCGTCGAAGCGCTCCTGCGAGCGCTGGCGCGCGGCGACCTCGCGGCGGTGCGGCCGCTCGTCACCGCGCGGCCGACGTCCGGCGACGTCGACTCGGTCCTCGCGCTCGTCGACGCGAGCGAAGTGACCGTCCGCCTCGCCGCGGTGCGCGTGCTGGCCCGTCGATTCGGCATCGTGTCGATCAGTCGCCGTCCGCCCGACGTGGTGTTCAAGGTCGAGCGGTTACCACAGGCTGAACCGCTGTTTGTGGATGCGCCGGGGTCCGTGCGTATTGCCGACGCCCGAACGATCCACCTGCGATTGCCGCCGGCGTATCTGGAGCCGACGACGCTGCTGCCGGTGTTGCGGCGGATGTTGTCGCGGGCGGGTGAGCGCACGCCGGTTGGTTCCTGAATAACGCGGATTCATCAAACGCCTGTCGATACGACGCGCGGCGACGGGATCCGCTAACGAGCGAGTGGGCGGGCTGTCTGAAACGAGAAGCCATGAACATGCTATTGAATACCGCGTATCAATTGCGCCAGGTTCAGCGTCGTGCGATCGAACCTGTTAGGCGGGCAGGCGGCGCCCGGTCATCCGGCGCCGGAACGCAGCGCGCGCACGGCGTACGGTGGTGTGCCTTAGGTATGACGCTCGCACTCTTTTTGATTCCCTCCTGCATGAAGACGATCGGAAGCCCGGGCAGCAAACCGACCATGTCGAAGGGATCCGGTCTCGTATCGTCATCAGATTCGGCCTCATCGGCGTCGCCCGCCTCGGTCGACGCGCTGCATGTCGGCGACGAGGTCATCGAGCCGGCCACCCTGTGGCGCTTTGAGCGCACACGGCTGCTGGAGGCGAGCGCGCGGCTGGATCCAGAGGCGTTTCGCCGTTATCTCGAGCAGACAGCCGCCCGTCTGGTACGCGATACGACGACCCAATACCTCTTGTATCAAAAGGCCAAGGAGCGCATCACGCCTCAAATGGAAAAGGGCATCACCGCCTTTGTGGACGCCGACATACGCAAGATCGTCACGGAGCAGTTCGGCGGCATTCAGCGTCGCTACGAACGGGACCTGCGTGACAAGGGGCTGACCCTCGACGAAACGCGAGAGAAGATGCGCCGCGACGTCGTGATAACCAGTTTCCTCGATGCGGAGATCAAACCGAAGATCGTCGAGCCGTCGCGCGGCGATCTGCTCGAAGCCTATAAAGCCTATACGCGCGAACACAAGCGGCCCGCGCGCCGGCGCATGTCGTTGATCGACGTGCGCATCGCGAACCGGCTTCCTCGAGACGCTGTCGATCCAACGCCCGAGCAACTGCTGGCCGCACGCAAGGCGGCCCGGGCGCGTATCGAAAAGGCGCAGCGCGACCTGCGCGACGGGGCTTCGTTCGGTGAGGTCGCCCATCGCTATTCCGACGGATTACACGCGGGCAACGGTGGATCGTGGGGGTGGGTGCGCCGGGGCACGCTGCGCAAACGCTTCGAGCCGGCGGTCGAGGCGCTGTTCTCGCTTGAGACCGGTGCCGTCAGCGATATCACCGAAACGGACCGCGGCTTCTATATCGTACGGTGTGATGAAAAAGACGACGGCGATGTCCCCGGTTTTGTAACCCTTCAGCCGGAGTTAAACAACCGCTTTCGGCGCAACATGTTCAACCATCTGGTCTCGGAACTGGTCGACGAGCTTCAGGAAAAATCCCGGGTCACACCCGAGGATCTGGATCGTTTCTGGCGGGCGGCGGTGCGCGAAGGGGAACGGATCGTCGAGGCGGCGAAAAACGGACCGCCGCCGCCGTGACTGCTCGCTATGGTCGAATCCCGGGCAATCGGTAGAATAAGACACGAAGTCAGTACGGGCATGGGTTCGCGGACGCAGAGCTCCTTCAGCGCACAACGCCGTGCGTTTCGCTGATGACCGCGTTCGTTCTTTATGTGCATGGCCTTGCTGAGTCGATGCACTGATCGGGAGGGCGGCGCGACTGCTGGACGGACCTTGATCTTGCTCTGAATCCGACGAAACGACAACGACTAGTGCTTTGTCACACCCTGTTTTTTGGGTGACATGGGCAAGCAGCAGCTTGCCCGTGTTGTTCCGGGTGGCGGTCACGGGCAAACAAGTTTGCCCATGCCACCCACAACGAACCCTAAGAATAAGCTGTGATGCTGCACTAGAGCGTTTTCTGATATTGTGTATCGCCGAATCGAGTCGTTTTACCGGTTGAAACAGTGATTCGACCGCTACGCAAAAACAGAGTTTGTTCTAGATCCGAACGAAACGACAACGACTATGGAAGTACGCCTTGCCAGTTCACGCGGGTTTTGCTTCGGCGTCGAAGACGCCATAGAGTTGGCCGAAGCGGCGGTCGCCGAGCACGGGTCGGGCAACGTCGTAGCCCTCGGTCCGGTAATCCACAACAAAGATGTCGTGAACAAGCTGGAACGCGCCGGGCTGAATCAATCCGGTGATCTCGAAACGGTCGACCCTTCACAATCGGTGCTGATTCGTTCACACGGCGCGCCGCCGGAAACCTTCGCCCGCGCGCGGGAACGAAAGCTCAACGTCGTCGATGCAACCTGTGTTCTGGTCAAGCGTGCGCAAAGCGTGGTCAAACAGCTTCACGAGGAAGGGTACCACGTCGTCATGATCGGCGACCCGGACCACCCTGAAGTACGCGGCGTGATCGGGTATGCGCCGGACGTCACGGTCGTCGACCACGGCAGCAACCTCGAGGAATCGCTTCCCTACAAGGAGCGGCTGGGCATCGTCGCGCAGACGACGCATTCGCCGGAACACGTGGCCCAGATGATTGCGGAGATTCTCAAACGCCCCTACCGTGAAGTGAAGATCGTCAACACGCTGTGCCTCGAGGTGACGCGTCGTCAGGAAGCGGCTATCGAATTATCCGGTGTCGTGGACGTGATGTTCGTGCTCGGTGGGATGCACTCAGCCAACACGCGCGAAGTAGCCCGGTTGTGCGCTGAGACCGGGTGCCCCACCTATCACATTGAAACGTGGGCGCAGTTCGAGCCGCGCATGGCGGCGGGCAAGCGCATCGCCGGCGTGACGGCGGGGGCGTCCACACCGGAGTGGGTCATCGCCGAGTTTGTCCGCCGGCTCGAATCGTTGTAATGACAGCCTCCAACCGCTAACGCCGGAGTGAACCATGGCAGACGCCAAACACGGAACCCAACCGATTGTGGTCGATGAAACGCCGGGCAAAAAGGCCTATTGCCAGTGCGGGCTTTCCGCCAACCTTCCCTACTGCGATGGTGCGCATAGCCGCGGGGGAACGTTAGTGACCCCGATCGTCGTCGAGATTGAAGCCCCCAGCAAGAAAGCGGTGTGCCAGTGCCACCAATCCGGAAACCTTCCGTGGTGCGACGGGACACACAGCAAACTGGCGTAATGATAAAGTTCTTGTCGATAAGCGATGTGGTGGGCGTAGGGCTTTGCCACCCCTTGTTTTTGGGGTGCCATGGGCAAGCAGCAGCTTGCCCGTGTTGTTCCGGGCGGCAGTCACGGGCAAACAAGTTTGCCCATGCCACCCCCAACAACGAACCCTGAGAATAAACTGTGACGCTGCAGTAGAGCAATGTCTTTTGGACGCGCGGCCGGATCGAGGTGCGAGACAGGATCGGCGGTCGTAAAAAACGTAGGGCAGGTCGTTCTTTTGCCCCAAGGCGGAAGGTTGACCTGCCATGGTTAAGGCGGGTGAACCCCCGGCATTGCCGGGCGAACCACCTGCCCTACCTTGAAGCTGCCTAAAGTGTCACGGACCCGCAGGACCGTCAGCACCGCGGCGCTCGAAAGTCGAACATCCTTGTTGACAATCGTTACGCTCTGGTGGCTCACGTTCTTTACGGCTGTGGGGCTTTGTATCGGCAGCTTCCTTAACGTCGTCATCTTTCGCATCCCAACCAACCGCTCGCTCAGAAACCCGGTCTGGTCGTTTTGCCCTCATTGCCGGCGACCCATACGCTGGTTTGACAACATTCCCGTGGTCAGTTTCCTGCTGTTGCGCGGGCGCTGTCGCCGGTGCGGCGTACCGATCTCGACGCGCTACCCGGTGATAGAAATGGTCACGGCGATCACCGTGCTCATGTTGTTGGATGCGTTCTTCATCGGCGACGCACGGATCGGTCTCTTTCGCAGCGACCATCTGGGTATTACTGAAAGTCTGGCCTACGATTGGCCGATT
>CAZWWW010000328.1:0-4257 GCA_964637715.1 uncultured Phycisphaeraceae bacterium
TGGGTGGCATGGGCAAACTTGTTTGCCCGTGTGTTTCCGATCGAGAACACGGGCAAGCTGCGCTTGCCCATGCCACCCATAAAACAAGGTGTGACCAGCCACCAGAGCCTTTTCCAAAAGGTTCACCCTTCCCTCTATTCAACAAACCCCGTGTCGCGAAAACGAGACCAACTATTTCTCCCGGTCAACGACGATAGGACCGACAAAGCGATCGAGTGGAACGACGGCCCGCAGATCGCCTGAGTTCAGTACGCGAATGTCCCGGATACCGAACTTCATCATGGCCAAGCGCGTCAAACCCAGTCCGAACGCGAACCCGGTAAAGGCGTCCGAGTCGATGCCGCCCGCCTCCAACACATGCGGATGCACCATGCCGGCAGGCAGGATTTCGATCCAACCCGACTGTTTGCAGGTCGCGCAGCCTGACCCGCCGCAGATGGCGCAGTTCATGTCGATTTCAATACCCGGTTCAACGAACGGAAAATAGCCCGGTCGTACGCGCACTTCGACTTCGCGCCCCATGACTTCATTGAGCAGCATCTTGGCCATCGCAATTAGATTGGGTACCGAAATGTCCCGATCGATCATCAACCCCTCGACCTGATGAAACGTGTTCTCGTGTGAGGCGTCGATCGTTTCGTATCGAAAGCAGCGACCGGGCGCGATGACGCGAAGGGGGGCGCCGAATTTCTTCATCGAACGATGCTGCACGGGCGACGTGTGCGTACGCAGCACCATGTCGTTGGTCAGCCAGAACGTATCCTGCATGTCCCGCGCGGGATGCGAAGCCGGTATGTTCAGCGCTTCGAAGTTGTGATACTCCGATTCCATCTCCGGACCGGCTTCCACCGTAAAGCCCAGTCGCTCAAAAATGCGCTCGATCTCCCATTGAACCGCGGTGACGGGATGTACGCTGCCGATCGCGCATCGCTCGCCGGGCAGCGTTGGATCGAACGACGACCCGCGTGACGCGTCAGCCTCAAGCGCCCGACTCTGGATCGCCGCCATGCGCGACGCGATCACGGCGCGCACGCGCGCCTTGGCCTGGTTCACCGCCTGACCGACTTGACCGCGCTGATCCGGCGGATAGTTCTTGACCGTGGCAATCAATGCCCCGAGTGAACCGGTTTTACCGAGTACGCTCGTTTCGAGCGTCCGCAGCGCTTCCACCGAATCCGTCGCGTCCGCGCTGGCCGCCACGCCGGATTCTATCTCAGCGATTTGTGCATGAAGGTCGTCGAGCGACACGAACCTAATCCCCAAAGATTCTCTACTGCTTTGTCACACCTTGTTATTGGGGTGGCAAACAACAGCTTGCCCGTGTTGTTCCGGGCGGCAGTCACGGGCAAACGAGTTTGCCCATGCCACCCCCAACGGACCCTAATAATAAGCTGTGACGCTGCACTACCTTGTCTTTTCGCAGAGCGCCTTCCACATATACCGCAGGCGTGGTCACGTACGCCGGCTGACTGCGCGTCACAACGCGCGCGGCACAGCTTAGAGGTGAACCGCACGCGACGCAAGGCAGGCAGTCTGTTTGCGATCCGGTTACCGTGTGGACCCGGCGACCAATCGACCAAAGGGCAACCAACCAAACGACAGTCGGTATACACCGAGTCAGTCGGCGGGCGGGTGAGCACTCGTAACGCATCCGTGTCCGTAATGCGTTCGCGCGCAAAGAAAAACCCACGGGTTTGAAAGCCCGTGGGTTGGTGAGCATGAACGACCCGCGAGACCGCGGGTCGTGTATCGGCCTATGGGCCCCCTCCCGAATCTCCCCCCCAGGAACTCGAGAGCCATAGGTGACCGATTTACTGGCTACCCCCTTCGTCGAGCATCTTGCGCAGGTGTTCGTTTTCGCGGCGCGTGGCCTCGAGATCAAACAGCATGTACTTGATACTCAGACGTACGAAATCGATGCTCTCCTGCAAGCTGTGCACGGTCTCCTTTAACTGACGATGCCGCGCACGCGTTTGCTCAGCCAAGAGCTCGAGCTTGTCGCGTTCACCGGCGGGCAGTGTCGCAATTTCCGCGATCAACTCCGCCAGCTTTCGCTGAAACGTTTCCTCATTCATGGACTCCTCTCCCTCCCCCACGGCCCCGTCCTTCCTGTAGGCGGCAAGGTCCGCCCCACACGAAGGCGGACCTACCCCGGTTGCCATCCGACAAACACGGTAGCACCGACCATGCCGAGGGCTATCCTTGGCCCTATGCCGCTTCGGACCTTCCTAAGCTGTTTATTCGCATCGAGTTATGCGTTGCGTCCGCAGAGAGCGACATGGAGCGGCGTATTCAGGTTGGACCGGTGTGTTGCGAAAGTGCATCGCCCATGGAGGGGGTACGCGACACCAAGCAGCAGACCGGGCAGCGACGCAGAACATTTTTCGGACGATCGGCGTGACAGGGCACTTAAGCTTTGTGACGTACAGACTGGTGGAAGGGTGACACCGGCGAGGTTCTACAGCAATATCCGTTATTGTGTATGGCCGTATCGAGTCGATTCTTCGGATGAAACGGTGATTCGACCGCTACACAAAAATAGAGCTTGCTCTAAGACAAGACAATAGTGACGGTTCTTGTGTATCGCTGCATCCAGTCGATTTGCCCGACGAAACAGAGATTCGACCGTGTACAAAACCAGAGTTTGCGTCTGCTACGGTGTGGCGTGAGCGACTTGGCGTCGGCTTGCGTCGCCGTTGAGCGGTTCACGATCAACGGCGTCGGGTTCAGAGAGGTCTCGCGTTTCTTCGTAGTCGCGATCGGTAGCGCGCTGGCGCAGCGCCGGTTCAAGTCGAGCGCATTCATCGGCCATGGGATGCCCGGGTAACTGCCTGCGGATTTCCTTCATCAGTGCGATCAACGCATCTACGTCTCGCCGCGACACGCACTCGCTGACCGCCCGGCGAAGCGAGCGCTCGGTTCGCCGCGTAAGCGCGACAAGCTCCGACCGCATCGCGTCAACGAATGCCCGGTCTGATGTTTCGAGCAAGGCGGAGAACGCCTGGCGTGCGGCAACCAGATCACCCTCCCGCAGGGCCAGTTTCCACGCGCGGCGCACGTTCTTCGACGCGACCGATTCAACCATCGGCACGACCGCGCGACCTTCACCGTCGCGCTCGAGCGCCGATCGCTCGTCCGATGGCCGGGCGAACGTCGAGGGCCTATCGTCGTTCGCATCTCCTGCGTTCTCAACCGCCTGGTCGTCGCTGTCGCGCCCCAACAACGAGACCAAACGGGGGAAGGCATCTCGATCCAACGTCGCGGCGGTGATGGCCTCGGTGTGAACGCCGGCGTTCGCCAGATTGACGACGTCCTCCTCTTCTTCGTGCGTTGGGACGGTCGCCGAGCCCGCGCGGTTTATTTGGTTGAGGGTTGCTTCCATCCGATTCAGCCGGTCGTTCTGACGATCCAGCGCGTCGTTCATGCTCGATAGATGAAGGTCGGTGCGCAACACCGCGCGCAGCAGGGCCGTTGCCGCCAGCGTGCCGCTTATGATGACGAATCCGAGAAACGTCCCCAGCAACGCCCCCGCTGCAAGCGATACGATCGCAAAAAGGAAACCGACGGCTACATAAAAAGCCGCGACCACGTACATCGTTTTGCGCGTGTCGCGAATTACGTTCATTACTGTTCGGTGCGTCATATGCGTCATCGTGCGCGTTTGTTCCCATGCAGGGCGCAACCATTTCATTCGAGCTACGCCGCGCTCTATGGCTTTGACTAATTGAACCTGCCACGTTCCCGTCATGGCTGCACCTCCGGTCGCGGGACGTTCAGCGAAACGTACCCGGGGGAATCCGGCGCAGATCGTGGGGCATCCCGTTCCGGTCGATCGTACCCCGCCAGGGTACTTTCGATCGGTACGGTCACTTCCAACCACATACAGCGGTCATGGGTGCGAACGATGCCGTCGCGCATACCCGCCGGCAGCAACACGGTGTCACCGCGGGTAAAGGGTAGGGGTTCATCCCTATCTTCGCAACGCACATCTCCCCTTCCTTCGAGCACCATCCATATCACCATCTCGCCATGCGGGATGGGCTGCTCGACGCCTTCGACCATTCGGACCCGTCCGATCGTGAATCTCGGGCTCAGTACCAGACCGGTTACCGCCCTCCCCACACTGGCCATATGTCTTCGGCGCTCCCCATCCTCCGTACGCCACTCGCACACCAGACACACCACCCCCCCATCACACTGCCGCTCACTCGCCGCGCGCGTGGCCGTCGCGCTCCGGGATCGCTCCTCGCCCCGGTG
>CAZWWW010000329.1:0-4252 GCA_964637715.1 uncultured Phycisphaeraceae bacterium
GATTTGAGCGAGCCCCAGTTGCGCGTGTTGAAAATCAACGGCGATGGCTACGACGTTGCGGTCGAGGCGCGCTTCCTTGAGCCGCGACAACAGAGACTTAAGCGAAACGGGCGGCTTGTCACCGAACAACGGCGGCAGGTTGACCGGTGTTTCGGCCAGCGGTCCTGATACCTCGAAATAGGCGATTTGCTTGGCGGGAACCGTTGGTGTTCCGCTGACCGTGTCTTTCACCGACTTGAAGAAACCGTCAAGCTGCGCACACGCCGGTCTGGTGTTTGCGGTAGCAACGAACAACGCCGCAACGAGCGTAAACCGTTTCCATGTCATGGGACGTACTCCAAAGAGAGGCATTCTGCCCGCACACAATATGAAACCATCGAGCGATCCAAACGACCGACTTCATGGCCAACGAGCCTAGCACGTTTATCGATTCGGAAACAGGGTGAGACTATTGTGGGCAACAAGTCTTTACAATGAACTGTCGGGCGCCGATCCATCTGCCGGGCTGGGCCTATCGGTCGTACCGCCGTCAGTACAAGATCGCACAAAGACGAACGGCAGTGCAATAGCACCAAGCATGACCGCTGTGCCCAGAAGTGTGGTCCACGTTGTGGCAAGATTCGGATTCTGGGCGCCAAAGCGAATCGCCAGAAGTCCTGCGAACAGAAGCGTGAGCGACACCAACGCGGTCAGTCGGCCCACGCGCCGATCGAGCAGAAGCAGCCACAGAACCACAACCAGGATCACCTCGCGCGTAAGCGGAAACACCGAAACACCGAACGCCACCGCGCGCGGCAACTCCGCAAGCCCGCCGGCGTTTAGCTTCATACCGTGATTGGTAACTTCGATGGCCTTGTGCGCGCGGGGGCCCATTGTTGCACCTAAGTCGGTGTCGATCCAGACGTGCGTAAAATCCGTGACCAATCGCGCCGGAACGCCGAGGCGCGTCAGGAGCGATCCGGCGAGTACCGCGCGCCCGTCGCAATCCTCGCGGCCTTTGCCGATCACCTCCGCCACCGTTGGAAGATAGTCGGCCATGCCCCATGTGTTCCAGTCCCATGCATAGGGGATCTTTCGATAGACGAACTTCTCAACGGCGGCCAGCGTGGCGCGGTCGGGCGGTCCGTTGCCGATCTGGCTGCGAAGCTCCTTCACGAAGGGTTCGAGCTGCGGTGCATTAGGTTCGATGAGCGCCTCGGGGTTGGACCAGTGCTGAAGATGACGCACCAGAAGGGTGGGGTGCGGGAAACAAACGACGCCGTACGCCAGGCCAAATATGACCCACTTGATAAGCCACCGCGCGTACCAGCGCATGTTGTTGGGCGCAAACCTCATGTTCGTTGATCCACTAACTTGTCGATATATGCTAGTGCTTTGTCACACTTTGTTTTTGGGGTGGCATGGGCAAGCAGCAGCTTGCCCGTGTTGTTCCGGGACAGTCACGGGCAAACAAGTTTGCCCATGCCACCCACAACGAACCCTAAGAATAAGCTGTGACGCTGCACTAAATAGATGCTCACAAATGGGAAACCGAGCGATTTCACCTCGCCCTTGCGTCATAGGACACCCGTTTTCCTATTGGTTTCCCTATTGCGTGGAGTTATTTAGGCGTATGGTTCACCTTCATCTTATCGATATACTCTTATCCATGACGACCCATTTGACGGCGGGCCTGCGATGACGCTGCTTATTACATCGGTTAGAGTCGATACCCTGTCGGAGCTCGAATCAAGATCGACCCGGGCGATGACGGGCGGCGCTGAAGCGATAGAACTACGGATCGACACGTTCAGCGATCCACCCGCGTTGCTCAATCGTTTCCTCAAGGCCCACACGGATCGAACCTGGATCGTAACCTGCCGGAGTCGTGCCGAGGGGGGATGCGCCGACGCTCCGGCGATCGAACGGGCCTGTACGCTCGCCGAAGCCGTGCGCGGGACCGGGGCGCTTATCGATTTTGAATTTGAGGATTGGCGGACATCAGTCAAGGCGCGTCAATCGTTGGTTGAGGGGCTGTCGCGCTCGGACGGTGACGACCTGCCGTTGATCCTTTCCGCGCACAACTTCGATGGACCGTTCGAGTCCGTCGACCGTCTGGTCGTAGACATGCTGGCCGAGCGCGCCGCGCGGGTTGCGAAGATAGCCTTTCTCGCCCGCAGCGCGGCGGACTCTCTCGCTGCGTTGGACCTGATGCACGAACACGGGAACCGGGTGTGTGCGATCGCCATGGGAGCGCCAGGACAATGGACGCGCGTGCTCGCGCGCAAGTTCGGGGCGTGGGGAACGTACTGCGCGTTGGATACAACCGCTTCGACCGCCCCGGGTCAGCTTGATCCAAGCGACATGACCCGGTTGTTTCGCTGGGACGCCATCGGTCCAGCCACGCGGGTGTTCGGCGTCATCGGCGATCCCGTGGCGCACTCGATGAGCCCCTTGATGTTCAACGATTGGTTTCACGAGCACGGAGTAAACGCGGTCTATGTGCCCGTCGCGGTTCCGGGTGGTGATGAGGCCTTCCGGTTGTTCGTAGACGGTGTTCGGGATCGACCCTGGCTCGACGTTGGGGGTTTTAGCGTGACGATACCCCATAAGCAGCGCGCGATGGCGTGGTGTGGTGATGGTGCGGACGCCGCGACCCGGTCGATCGGCGCGGGCAACACGCTGACGTTGTCGAACGAGCCGAGCCTATCCAACACGGATGCACACGCGGCCATCGATTCGATCTGCGCTGTGCTCGACTGTGATCGGCGCGACTTGCGCGATATTCATGTCGATATCCTGGGTGCGGGCGGGGTCGCACGGGCGATCGTTTACGGATTGAGCGAGCACGGTTGTCGCGGAACGATCTTTGGTCGAACGCTTGAGCGGGCTACGTCCTTGGCCGAGGAGTTCGGATTCGAGGCGGCACCATGGTCACAACGGTTCGAGCGAAAGGGCGCCGTGTTGGTAAACGCGACCCCCATCGGTATGACCCCGAACGTGGAGCAAAGCCCCATGCCGTCGGCCGCACTCGCCGGGTGCCACCTGGTGTTCGACACGATCTACAACCCGTTGGAAACTAAACTCCTCGCCATCGCCCGATCACACGGCGTCTGTACGCTAAACGGTTTGGAGATGTTCGTACGCCAGGGCATCGCCCAATGCGAAAGGTGGACCGGCATCCGACCGGATAGGATACGCGCTGAGAAGCTGATTGCTCAGCGGCTGGGAAACAAGACGGAAGGCGATCATTGACCGGAAACCTACAGCCACCGGACGGCGTTGAACGGGATGTCGAACACGCCTCACGATCAGCCATCGTGCTCATCGGCCTGCGCGGTTCAGGTAAGACAACGGTGGGGCGGGCGATCGCAGCCCGGCTTGGTTGTTGCTTTGTGGATACGGATACGCGGATTGCCGAACAAACGGGTCTGTCGATTGCTGAACTGTTCGCCGCAGAAGGCGAGCCCGGATTTCGTCGGCACGAGCGCGAGGTGATCGAGCAGGTCGCCAGGGAGGCGCCGGGTGTCATCAGCGTCGGAGGCGGGGCTGTGCTGGATGCGGAAAACGTCAAGCGCCTGCGCGCAACAGGAAAGATCGTGTGGCTAACTGCACCCCCGCAGGTGCTTTGGGAACGTGTGTCCTCAGATTCCGGGTCAGTCGAGACCCGGCCCGCGCTCACGAACCATTCCGGTCTCAAAGAGCTGGAATACCTGGCCGATCACAGAGCGGCCTGCTATGCCGAGGCGGCTGATATCACCGTAGACACCGCCGGCAAGGCACCGGAGACGATAGCCGGCGAGGTGCTCATGCAGGTGGATCATATTATTGATTGAGCGCGATAGGCGACCCACGCGGGTCTTTCGATGCCATGCGCGGCCCCAACGTAGTGCTCGATCACTGCGGGCTCACGGGCGAAACCGCGATTCAACGTACCATCGGATAAGGTTTGCTCTAACAGGACGAGCCTTGGGTTGTACCCGGTCAACGATAGATAACGGGGTTATTGGATGTGCGGTATTTGCGGTACGATTCGCTTTGATGATACGCCGGTAGACGCCGATGCGCTCCGGGACGGATGTGCCGCGATGCGCCATCGCGGTCCGGATCACAGCGGCGTGTGGCTAACCAACGAAAACCAACCACGCGTCGGACTGGGTGTCGTTCGGCTCATTGTGGTTGATCCCTCGCCCGCCTGTCGCCAGCCCATGCACGACCATACGGGCCGGTTCCACCTCGCGTTTAACGGCGAGTTGTACAATTACAAAACACT
>CAZWWW010000330.1:0-4242 GCA_964637715.1 uncultured Phycisphaeraceae bacterium
AGCTTGCCCGTGTTGTTCCGGGGACAGTCACGGGCAAACAAGTTTGCCCATGCCATCCAAAAAACAACGCGTGACAAAGCACTAGACTCGATGCAGCGACGTACGTTAGCAGCAAACGCTGTAGGACCGTGGGATCAAACCTACTATGCCCGGGCTCAGTGAGACGAACGGATTGAACAAAAACGAGGTAGTCGAAGGCGTAGCGCTAGTCACCGGCGGCGCCCAGCGCGTGGGTCGGGCCATCGCGCTCGAACTCGCCCGTGCGGGATACGACCTGAGCATTCATTACCTTTCCTCGCACCGTGAGGCCGAATCGCTGGCCGCTGAAATCCGCGCGCTCGGACGGCGGGCGGTAGCGCTCAAAGGCGATCTGGCTGAACCGTTCACCTGGTCGGAGCTGGTCGCGCGCACGACGGACACGCTGGGTCGGCTCGATGTATTGGTAAACAACGCTTCGCTGTTTCTCACGCCGACGCCGGATACGCTGGCTGGATTCAACAGCGAGGAGTGGGAACGCATGTTGCGCGTGAACCTGATCGCTCCGGTCGGTTTGTGCCATCACGCGGCACCACACCTGGCCAAGGGCGGCGACGGGTGCGTGGTCAACCTGTGCGATATTTCCGCTGAACGCCCCTGGCCGGATCATCTTGCGTACGCCGCATCGAAAGCGGGATTGGTGGCTATGACAAAAGCACTGGCCCGATCGCTCGCGCCGGCGGTGCGCGTCAACGGCGTTGCCCCCGGGATAGCGATCTTTCCGGCGTCCTATACACCCGAGATGCGCGAGAAGCTCATCGAACGCGTCCCCCTCAAACGAGCGGGCACACTCGCGGACATCGCGCGCACGGTGCGCTTTTTGTGCGCGCCGGGAAGCTATGTGACCGGACAGGTGATCGGCGTCGACGGTGGGCGGAGCGTCGTATGAGCCCTATCAGTCTGTTGAAAAGCCTGAACAACCCGAGTGGAACCGGCCCTTTCACTATCCGAACCGCTCTTTCCAGGCTTTGAGTTTCGAGAGCGCTTCCATGGGCGTCGTCTGGTCCGGGTCGAGCGCGCGGAGACACTCGATCAGTTCTTCTCCGGGGTCCTTGAACAAAGGGAGCTGGGCGTCGTCTTTCGTGCGTTTACGGGATAGTTCCGGCGTGCGCGATTCGCGCTCGAAACCCCGTTGCAGTTCATCCATCACGTCGCGCGCCCTGTTGACGACCGCTCGGGGCACGCCTGCCAGGCGGGCGACGTGCACCCCGTAGCTCTTGCTCGCGCCGCCCTCGACGATTTTGTGCAGAAACGCCAACCCGTTGTCGTCGCCACGGTCTGCGGGTAGCTCGCGAACGGCGACGTTGTAGTTCCGCACACCGCGCAGCAACCCCTCGAGTTCGATCAGTTCGTGGTAGTGGGTGGCGATCAACGAGCGACACCCGATCGCGCCGGTCAGGTGCTCGGTAATCGCCCAGGCGAGCGCGACGCCGTCAAAGGTGCTCGTCCCGCGACCCAACTCGTCCAGCACAACCAGCGATCGGCGCGTCGCATGGTGCAGAATGTTGGCCGCCTCAGTCATCTCCACCATAAAGGTCGAGTGCCCGCGCATGATCTCGTCGGCGGATCCCACCCTGGCGAACAACCGGTCCACAAGGGAAAAGGTCATCGACGAAGCCGGCACATAGGAGCCGACCTGCGCCAACAGCGTCAACAGGGCTACCTGCCGGATGTAGGTGCTCTTGCCGGCCATGTTCGGTCCGGTGATGACGAACACATAGGCGTCGTCTCCGTTCATCACGCAGTCGTTGGGTACGAACTCGTCGCCGAACGTGTGGTCGAGCACCGGGTGCCGCCCGTTGCGAATGTCGAGCGCTATGTCGTCGACCATGTCGGGGCGCACGTACCGGCGCTGTACGGCCAACTCAGCCAATCCGGTCAGGGCGTCGAGTCGACCCACCGCGTCGGCAGCGCGCAGCAGTACCTCGACGTGCTCCGACACCGTTTGGCAAAGGCCTTCGAACAGCCGGTGTTCAAGATCGTTCGCCCGCTCCTGTGCGGTAAGCACTTCCTGCTCATAAGTTTTCAGTTCGTCGGTGATGTAGCGCTCGGCGTTCTTGATGGTTTGCTTGCGCACGAAATCGGGCGGCACCTGCCCTTTCGCGCTGTGGGGCACCTCGACGTAATAGCCGAAAACCCGGTTGAACCCGACCTTGAGCGACGCGATCCCCGTCTGCTCGACGACCCGCTGTTGGAACGCAGCCAGCCAGGTGCGCCCGTCCCGACCGATCCCCCGCAGGCGATCCAGCTCAGCGTCGTATCCATCGCGAAAGATACCCCCGTCGTGCGGTGAGAGCGGCGTATCTTCTTGTAGCGCCGCCGTCAGCATCGATCCCAGCTCATCCAGACCAGACAAATCACGGTGTATCGAACCCAACAGGTTGCGATCCTCGTTCTCCGGCGGATCAACCGAGTTCGTTGGCGCCTCGGCGTTACCTGCAGCATGTTGACCGGTCGCCCGCGAGTCCGTGGCGGGCCCCGGCGTGAGCGGCAGTGCAGGCACTACGGGATCCGATGATACCGCATCCAATTCGGTGCGCAACGCCGGCAGCGCGCCCAGAGCCTTTCCCAGCGCCGCAAGATCGCGGGGCGAACACCGCCGCAGCGCTACGCGGCTGGCGATGCGTTCTATGTCCGCCAGACCGCGCAGGTGTCGCCGAAGCCGTACGCGACGCAACTCGTCCTCGATGAGGAATCCGATGGCCCGCTGGCGGGCGAGGATCGCGCTCCGATCGGTGAGCGGGGTGCGTAACCAGCGGCGTAGACAGCGTGCACCGATCGGATGCACCGTTCGGTCGATCGCGTGAAGCAGCGTGCCTTCGGTGGCTCCGCTACGCAGCGTACGCTCGATTTCCAACGATCGCCACGTGCTCTGATCGATCTGCATGAACGCCGAGGCGTCGCGCCGGCGGATCGCCGTGATGTGCTTGATGGCTGTCTGTTGGGTCTCCGCCAGGTACTGCACCAGACAGCCCGCAGCGCGAAGTCCCGCGGTCATCTGCTCGAATCCGAACCCCGCCAGCGTGGCGACGCCGAAATGCGCCTTGAGCGATTGCTCCGCCTGAAACGTGGAAAACTCATGGCGCGGCCTGCGCGTGATCGTGGTACCGCAGGTTTCGTGAAGATCGGCAGCCAGTCGTTCCGTAGCGTCATCCCGGTCGTCGTCGATCACCAGCTCCGCCGGTCGCTCGCGGACGAGCTGGTCCGGCAATCCGTCGGGCGAGACGTCAACGACCTCAAAACGCCCGCCCGCCAGTTCGACCAGGGCGAGCCCGACCTCTTTGTTACGCACACAGATCGACGCGAGCGTGTTGTTGTCCGTCGCGGAGAGCAGCGTCTCGTCGGTCAGCGTACCGGCGGTAACAATACGCACGACGTCGCGCTTGACGACGCCCTTGGCCTGCTTGGGATCCTCAAGTTGTTCAGAAATGGCGACCTTGTACCCGGCATCGACCAGCTTCTTCAAATAGCCGTCGAGCGCGTGATAGGGTATGCCCGCCAGCGGCACCGGGTTGTCCGATCCCTTGTTACGCGAGGTCAGCGCGATACCGAGCACGGTCGCACAGCGGATCGCGTCGCCCCAAAACGTTTCGTAAAAGTCGCCCATGCGAAACAGCAGCACGGCCTCGCCAACGCGACGTTTCTGCTCCACGTACTGACGCATCGCGGGCGTGAGGGCAGCTAAGTCGGTAGGCAAACTCGCGCCGTTCTGCGGTATCGTCGGTTGTGGCGTGACTGTTTGCATGGGTAGCCGTTCTGAAAGACCCGGATGCGGCTCCGACTAAAACATTGTCTTGTCTTGTGTAGCGTTGCATCGAGTCGATTCGTCGGATGAATCAGTGATTCGACCGTTATGCAACAATAGAGCTTGCTCCAGAGCATTTCCTTTTATTTGCTCCGGGCCGCGGGCTTTACAGCAATACCCGTTATTGTGTATCGCCGTATCGAGTCGATTCTCCGGATGAAAGGGTGATTCGACCGCTACACAAAAATAGAGCTTGCTCTTGGGCCGCGCGATGTTCCCGGTCGCGATGCCGGTTCGGGTGTCCAAGAACCGGCACCTGCAAACAATAAATGCTCTAATGTACCCGTTGCCTTTGCCGGGTCCAACCGCTCGTTTCGCGCAGGCGGCTCGTTCCAAACGTCCCTACTGCTTTGTCACACCTTGTTTTTGGGGTGGTATGGGCCAGCAGCAGCTTGCCCGTG
>CAZWWW010000331.1:0-4241 GCA_964637715.1 uncultured Phycisphaeraceae bacterium
TTCGCCACCTGCGGGAAAAACGCCATCGAATCCCTGACTACCCTCTCCCGCATCCGATGCCGACCGATGCCTGCCACTTGACACACTCAGGCGCTAAACAGATACGAACGGACATGTTATTCATTTACGAATCCTAAACGTTTCCGCGAACACCGGACCAAAGGGTTTGGTCACGGCGCAAGCGCCTCAAATGCCGCGCAGTGTATTCGTTTCGCGTCTGTTGAAGCAATCCAACCAACGCGTATGGCGCCGGCGTCTTGTCGGTGAAAACAGGACGCTTAAGTCCGGGCCATACATACCTCAACACAGTGTCAGGCTACCGGCACCAGCAGTACCGGAACGTCGACCGCATGGCGAACGGAATTAGCCGTCGAACCGTGCAACAGGTCCGCCACACCGCGATGGCGATGGGCGCCCAGGATCAAAAGGTCCGCATCAGTCTCGCCCATAAGCCGGACCAGTTCTTTCACTGGATCGCCCATACCCAGATGACACACCACCTCTATTCCGCTCTTGCGAAGCACCTCCGCATACGTTTGCAGGCGATCACGATCCGCACTGGTCTCCCGGTCAGCCGCATCCTTTCCCACCGCGCGGGCTACCGGGCTTTCCACGACGTGCAACAGGAATACGCGAGGTTTCGCCGGTTCCAGAAAGCGCATCGCCTCAGCCAGCAACCGGTCTCCCCCGCCCGCAAAGTCCAACCCGATGGCCACACATTGATAACCCTTCGTCCGGGGGATGGCGACGCGCGTCTCACCCGGCTCGCCGTGCATCATCCCGGCACCCGGCACTTTGATCTTCATCCATTTCAGCGCACCGAGCACCGGACGGAAGGTTACATACAGCAGGAGGAACGCGGACGCGATGCCAACCGGAACGATCAGAAGCTGCACCTTCCAGGCATCGCTGCCCGCCTCGATAAGCCAAACGGATACCTCGTCGAACACCAACTTCAGATTCAACGCCACGATGATCGCCGCGATCAACCACCCCGCCGACTTGATAAACCGACCCACGGCAAACTCGCCCATGCGCTTTCGATCACTGGCGAAATGGATCAGCGGAATGATCGCGAAGGGCAACTGGAGCGACAACACCACCTGGCTCAACACGAGCAGACCGCCGGTCGAGTTCTCGCCAAAATAAACAATGGTCGCAATCGCAGGAATGATGGCCAGTAATCGAGTGATCAGACGCCGCAACCAGGGACGAATGCGGACGTTCAGATAGCCCTCCATGACGATCTGCCCGGCGAGCGTTCCGGTGATCGTGGAACTCTGCCCGGACGCCAACAACGCGATGGCGAAGGCAAACGGCGCAATGGCCACCCCGAGGAGGGGTTCGAGTAATTGGTGGGCGTCTTGAATCTCGGCGACGTCGTGGTGACCGTTGCGATAGAACACGGCCGCCGCCATGACCAGAATCGCGGCGTTGACCAGAAACGCTAGATTCAGCGCTACGGCCGAATCAATGTTGTTCCAACGTATCGCCCGTTTCAACTCCTTGGGAGCGCGCCCCACCCGTCGCGTCTGCACCAGTGAAGAATGGAGATAAAGATTGTGAGGCATGACCGTCGCGCCCAGGATGCCAATGGCGATGTACAGCGCAGTACTGTCCGGCATGGAAGGCACAAAACCACGGAGGATGCCGCCCCACTCGGGTTTGGCCAGCGTGATCTCGACGAGAAACGCCATACCGATCAAACCCACCAGAGAGAACACGACCGCCTCCAGCCGGCGAATCCCATAGTGCGACAATGCCAGCAGCAGCAGTACGTCCAAACCGGTGATAATCACGCCGTACACCAACGGCAGTCCGAGAAGAAGCTGAAGGGCAATGGCCGAACCGATCACCTCAGCGAGGTCGGTCGCGGTAATGGCGATTTCAGCCAATATATAGAGCGGGATGTTTACCCAACCCGGGTAGGTCTCACGGCACGCCTGAGCAAGATCGCGCCGGCTCACGATCCCCACCCGAGCCGCCAGACTCTGTAAGAGGATCGCCATCAGGTTCGACATCAGCAGAACCCAAATCAGCACATAATTGTAGCGGCTTCCACCGGCCAGATCCGTCGCCCAATTGCCGGGATCCATATACCCGACGGACACCATAATGGCCGGTCCCGCCACGGCGAACCAGTGACGCCACCAAGTGCCACCATTTGGCACCGATACCGTACCGTGAACCTCGGGCAGCGATCTGTACTCGTGCTCACGCATCACTAAGAGACCTTTTGCCTATCCGTTACGGGCGCTCCGTCCGGGATAACCCGAAGAGATTGCTCCCGCACGATAAGAGACGTAGCGGCGCTACCGGAGACCGCCGCGCGAGGGGCCGGAGCGCGGACGTTCAAGCCCGCCGATGGCCGCGCTTTATCCGGTGGTCGCAATTCCCTCAACGCGCCCATCTGACCGGTTGCGCCCGCCCTCGTTGGTTCCGCGTCAAAAACTTATCATTAGCTAACTTTCTTCGTTCAGGGTATCTATCGACATACGGGGCGTCAAGGGTTTAGTCGCGCATCCGGCGGGCGGTTCCACGGCGCCGGGGTGCGAGAAACGCCGTACGAGCCGATTGCCATTGCCGGTGCGCCCTGATAACTTGGGTGCCGACAAGACGTTGTAGACCCACACGCGTTACGCCGGAAAGATAGAATGCGCACCAAGAACGGACGTACTAACTCGTCGATCAGCTCCGCCCGGGCCCATTCCCGAACCCGCTCGGACCACGCCCTCGAGCTCGCCGAGGACTACGTTGAGCTTATCGACGACCTCATCCGCGACAGCGGCGAAGCCCGGGCCGTCGACATCGCCAAACGCCTCGGCGTCAGCACGGTGACGGTGACGAACACGATCGCGCGTCTTAAGCGAGGCGGATGGGTCACCTCGGAGCCCTACCGCGCTGTGTTTCTCACCGCGGAAGGCAAACGCTTGGCTAACAGAGCCCGACGACGGCACAAGCTCGTTTTAGACTTTCTCATCAGGCTGGGCGTCCCCGCTGGCGATGCCGAAATCGATGCCGAAGGAATCGAACACCACCTTTCTTCGGCCACCCTCTCGGCGATCCGGCGGTTTCTGAACAAGCGGCGGTGAACACGCGGCGTGAAGCGGCGTTTCTCCCGCGCCTATTCGCGGTGCGACATACGAACGCCCGGTCAGCGATCCGCCGTTTGAGGTTGGCTTGCCGCGTTTTCTCGTTTTGTATACTGCCTTTTGGGGATCGCTCCGCCAGTCAAAACGGCGATTCGACCGCTAAAAAAAGAGCTTGCTCTAAACGATGCCAGAAGGACGCCTATGTACATTACGCTGTTGTTCTGGCTGGCCTTGTTTTTCCCCGGATATGTAGCCGTTCGACTATTCTTTCCGGATCAACGGCGAAGCGGCTGGCTGGGCGTTGTCGCCGTTTCTTACCTGGCGACCTTTGCACTTTTATCGCCGATATCAATCGCCGGATATGTACTGGAGCTTCCGCTTGCCGTGCTTTCGGCTAGTTGCGTTATCGCGACGCTTCTCGCGTTGTTCGAAATCACGCGGCGTCGTTGGTGGGGCGAGCTCAAAAGCTTATTGGTCGGCGCGGTTTGCTTCGAACTCGTGATCGTCCTGATGGACCTCGTGCTGGGCGGTCTGG
This sequence comes from uncultured Phycisphaeraceae bacterium, assembly GCA_964637715.1. Classification (GTDB taxonomy): domain Bacteria; phylum Planctomycetota; class Phycisphaerae; order UBA1845; family UBA1845; genus CAZWWW01. The sequence goes on from CAZWWW010000331.1 coordinate 3,628, forward strand.
CGGGTGGGTATCTCTCGGGCGACGCGCGGCTTCATCTCGCGCGGATACGGTTTCTTGTCGATCACGGACTGACCAATCAGGATCCGTTCGTAGCCGCCCGTTTCTTCTATCCGATCTACCACACGAACATCCTCCACGCATTGTACGCGTCGTGTGCCCAGATCACCGGCGTGGACCACTTTGGTGTGTGGTTCACCTCGCTGGCGTGGGCTAAGCTTATGATCGTATCCGGTGCCTATTATCTTGCGTGGTGTGTATTCGAGCAGCGCCGGGCGAGCTGGGCGGCGGCGTTGTTCACCGTCGGCGCATGGGGCGCGAGCACGTACGTCATGTATCCAAACAAACTGGCTCCGCTTTGGATCCTGCCCTGCTTGCTGGCGTTTGTCGTACGTTGCTGCCAGCTGGCCGCGCAATGGCGCGACGTAATCCCGGTCGCCGCAGCCGCACTGGTAATCGCGCAGATTCACGGGCTCTTCGCCGCCATCGCGGTTCTCACGGCGACCCCGGTGATCGCCACGGTAGCGATCGTTCGCGCTTCTCAACGAAACCCGGTCTGGCGTCGGACCGCGGCGTGCCTCGTAGCCGTTTGTGTCGGGCTTCGGTTCAGGTCGGAG
>CAZWWW010000332.1:0-4240 GCA_964637715.1 uncultured Phycisphaeraceae bacterium
TGTGTTCAGCGACACCTCGACGTCCTTCACGTAGTAGTGGGTCAGCGTGGTCTGCGAACTGACGTTCGTCGTATAGCTTCCGTAGACATAAAACGGCAGTTCGTAGTCGTCAGGCGCCCCGCCGCCGGGTTTCGGATCCCATTTGCCACCGCCGTCCGTGGTCCAAAAGTACCGCGAAGGATCGACCGGCGCCGATTTCCAGTGCTCATACACCGCGTACGCGGTTCCCACCGTCGTCCCGCTAACGACAAGCGCAAACGTGTCCGTGCTGTTCGGGTTGGTTAATACGGCGTTCGCGAACGTGAATTCGACCCACAGTTGCGTGGCCGGGAGCGACGACGTGACCAACGTTGCCGAAGCGCCGATGGCCACGCCCATCGGGGGCGTCGCGGCGCTGTCCCATTGGTGAATCGCCACGCTGACCGTCGCCAGTGGATCCGCCGACCCCTGTCGCAGCTTGACCTTCGCGCGCGTAAACGTGAGCGTGGTCGCGCCCGCCGGCGGGATCAAAGGAAACGTTTCCGCCACCCATGCGCTTGACGAAAGCGCCCACTCCAGGGGTGGCGTGCCCCACCCGTTGTGGTTCGCCACCACGCCTTCGGGCTCTGTCGTCGTCGGCGAGGTGGTCGTCTCCGTGGTCGTCGCCAGTGCATAGACAAGGTTGAAGTAATCGGCGCTGTCGAGCAGGTTGATAACCGACCCGTTGTTCAATTGTCTCGTCACCGGATCGCCCGCCATGCCCCCCCAGGCGTAGCGAATGGTCTCCGACAAGGCGTCGTTGTCGCGATCGGCCACGGTGAATGTCACGGTGGCGGGCGTTTTTTCGGAGATGGTTTGGGCGACCATCAGATCGGCTGCGATCGTGTCGAGCGTAAGCATCGCTTCGGGTGCCGCCGCCCATGGATTGGACTCCGGATCGGGTATCGCACGACTCGCGATGACCAGCGCAGAGGCGATGCCCGTCATGAGCACGGCGGTGATCGAGAGGCTCACCACCAGCTCGATCAGCGTGAATCCGCGCTGGCGTTGCGTCCGGTTCTTCATGACTTAGTTGGCGGCGTTAGAGACGGTGGGCGTGCCGACGCTTCGCCCTGTTTCCGCGTCCAGTGTGATCGTCTTTTGCAGGGTTCCCACGCCGATCACGACGGTACCGCCCGAATCGGGCACGCCGTATCCGTCGAAGATTACGTTCATGTCACCACCCAACGACGCGGATACGATGTCAATCCCGTACGGCTCGTCCCCGAGCAGCACCACGTAGTTCGCGGTCGGGTCGTCTATACTGTTCAGGCTCCAGAGTCTGTATCGGTCGCCCGCGACGTTGAATGTGACGGTTCGGCTGGTTCCGGTAAACCGAGCGTCGCGCTGCGCCCGGGCCAGGTCGACCATGATGCGGCGCGAGGCTGCGTCGAGACGTTGCACGGCGATAAAGCTGCTGAACCGCGGGACCGCGATGGTGGCGATAACACCCATTACGATCACCACGGTGGCCAGTTCGATAAGCGTGAACCCCGTACGCTTCGACCATGCGGGATGGGGGCTGGTTGGATGACGCGTCACCATGGCTTTTCTCGGTCCTGGGTATGTCAGTGCGTTACGAATGGTGCCGGTCCACCGGTACTACTGTGTCTGGAGGGCGCCCCTGGCTGCATTCGACGTAGACCCTCCTGATTCGATGATAAGGGTGACCTCTGCGTCACTGGCGTTGATACCGAAGTCCCCGGTCGACAGCACGGCGATCCACCCATGGGATGAGAGACTCGGGTCGGGATCAGTGGGCGTAGCCTTGACGTATACCTTGTTCTTGTTGTTAATCGGGTTCGTAGGAAACGGGGCCCGGAGATACGGGCCGAATCGAAAGACAGACGTCTTCACATCGCTCGTCTTGCCCGCCAGGTTCGAATATTTCAACAGTTGGTCCTGAAACATCGGTCCGTTTGGTGAACCGTTCGCGGGGTTATATCCCGGGAAGCTATTGTGCTCCGCAAAATACTCGTCGATCGCCTTTCGAACGTTGGCTACGCTGGCTTTGAGGGCGTTCGCTTCCGCCCGGCGCGAAGCCCCGTCTATTCTCGGAACCGCAATCGCTGAGATGATCCCAATGATGACCACAACGATCACCATTTCAACGAGCGTGAACGCGCTGCGGCTGGGTTTCTGCCGAATCATACCGTAGGCCCGTTTTTCGTAGTCACCAATCCATCAACGTTGCGGATGTCACGGCGTACAGTTCCCCAGGCTAATCATACGATACGCGGGCATCGCACATGACCAACGTAGTTTGGCCCTGATTATGGGAACCCTTGCGGTTTCGGCAGGGCCGCGCGATTGAGGAAGGCGACACCCCTTTCGCTCGTTCCTCCAAGAACGCGCGCTTGTCTTGACGACGAAGCTCGGCTAGGTTGCGATCCGCTCAGGACAAAACACGCGAAACACAGACCCCGGCATGGAGGGCTCGGTCTTGTCGAATACATGGGTCTTCTCGACCGTTCAGTGCAACGTTGCGTCGCTGGCGTCGCGCTGGTCCGTTCCGCCGATCGTTGCCCAACTCCTGGCCAATCGCGGGCTCGACGACGATCAGGGTGCCGGGCAGTTCCTCTCGCCCCGCCTCCGAGATTTGTATAACCCCGCCTTGTTACCGGGCGCCGTTGATGCAGCCAAGCGCATCGTAGACGCCGTTAGCGCGCAGAAACGTATCGTGCTCTACGGCGACTACGACGTCGACGGCACGACCGGGGTAGCGATTCTCTGGCACCTGCTGCGACGCGCGGGCGCCGACGTCAGGTTTTACGTACCGCACCGGATCGAGGAAGGCTACGGGCTCAATCTCGACGCCGTACGCCGTTTGATCGAAGACGGCGCGGGGCTCATCGTCTCGATTGACTGCGGCATTACCGCCGTGGAGGTCGCGGAGATGGTCCGCCGCTCACCCACCGTGGATCTGATCATCACCGATCATCACGCGCCGCATCAAGCGCTTCCCGACGCAGACGTCATCGTGCACCCCTCGGTCGGCGGCGCCTATCCGAACCCCGATTTGTGTGGAGCCGGCGTGGCGTTCAAGCTGGCGTGGGAAATCGCCCGTCAGTGGTCCGGTCAGGATCGCACCGCACCCGAGTTCCGCGATCTGCTCATGGAATTGCTTCCGCTGGCTGCGTTGGGGACCATCGCCGACGTCGTACCGCTGGCCGGGGAAAACCGGATCATCGCCCGCCACGGATTGGCCGGGTTGGCAACCACACAACTGCCGGGCGTTCGGGCGCTCATCGACTCAGCCGGTATCAAACCCGACCGCGTGAGCGGCTACGACGTAGGCTTCAAACTCGCGCCGCGGATCAACGCCGCCGGGCGCATGGGTCACGCCCGGCTCGCCGTCGAGCTACTTACCCGGGCGCATAAGGAGCGTGCCCGGGAGATCGCTCTATATCTCGAAGAGCACAACCGCGCCCGACAGGCGACCGACCGGAAGATCGCCAAACAGGCGTTCGAGACCGTCGACAAGAACGACTTGGCCAGCGATTCGCGCCGCGCTATCGTACTGGCTGCGGAAGGGTGGCATGCCGGTGTGATTGGTATTGTGGCGTCGCGCGTCGTCGAGCGTTACCACCGCCCGACCGTCTTGATCGCACTCGGCGATGAGCAGGGGCAGGGGTCGGCCCGCAGCGTTCGGCACTTCGAGCTCAACCACGCGCTCTCCGCCTGCAAGGATCACCTGCTTTCCTACGGGGGTCATGCGATGGCCGCCGGTCTGCGCATCGCGCCCGATCGCGTCGCTTCCTTTACCGAAGCCTTCGTCGCCGTGGCCAACGATCGGTTAACCGGCGATGATCTCAAACCGAAGCTTCGGCTTGATGCCGAGGTTTCCGTGTCGGAGATGACCCTGCCCACGGTCGAGGTCATCACGCGTCTCGGCCCTTTCGGTGTGGGCAACCCCAAACCCCGTCTCGCCACCGGCTGGCTCGATCTTGCCGACGAGCCCCGTTGCGTGGGCGCGCAGGGGCAGCACCTTCAAGCGTCGTTTTGCCAGAACGGATCGTCGATCCGCGGCATCGGGTTCGGGCTGGGCGACCGGATCGATGAGCTCAAGCGCCGCCGCCGCTGCCGCGTGGCGTTCGAGCCGATGGTCAACGAGTTCCGCGGTCGCCGCTCGGCGGAGATTCAGATTCTGGACCTGAAGTTCGAGACCTAGAGCATCCTTACTCCAAGCGTAGCGTGTTAGGTTCGTGTTCGGGTTGCGCGA
>CAZWWW010000333.1:0-4217 GCA_964637715.1 uncultured Phycisphaeraceae bacterium
GCCGCGGGCTTTATGCCCGCGCGATCTTCCCGGTCTCGATGCCGGTTCGGGTATTGCAGAACCGGCACATGAGAACGATAAATGGTCTAGCCGCTCGGCTTGTCGTTGGCTCGTGCAGCCAGCAGCTTGGCGAGTGCTTCGGGCGTAGTGACCGGTTCTTTGCATTCGTAGTGCTCGCACACGTAGGCGGTCGGCTTGCCCCCGCGCCGGCGCTTGCCTCGCAACAGAACGATGTCCGTCTTTTCAAGCAGATCCGGAGCAAACACGACGGCCTTGTTGGGGATATAGGTCTGGTATACCGTTCTGATCAACGCTTGCGTTTGACGCGAGGCGGGGTCGCCGATGATCGCGATTTCCTTGACGCGGTCATGGTAGAAATCGGCCGCGCAGTTGAGGCGCTCGAAGGCGCCCGGTGACCGGGTCGCATCGTCCGCAAACGCGCGGAACAACAGAATTGCCTCGCTCTTGTACTCCTTGTCGTCAAACAAGAGCGCAAGACGCAGCAGGTTCATCGCATGGACCGAGTTGCCGGAAGGGATCGCGCCGTCGCGGGGGCTCTTCGACCGGGCCAGGAGCTTCTCAGAGTCGTCCGCCGTATAAAAGAATCCGCCGTGCTCGACGTCACCGTAATGCTTGATCGACAAATCGGTCAGCGCCCGGGCCTCGACGAGCCAGCGCGGATCAAAGGTCGCTTCATAAAGATTGATCAACCCATCCACAAAAAAGGCGTAATCGTCGAGGTAGGCCGTCAGGTGCGAACGCCCATTCCGATAGGACCGTAGCAAGCGCCCGTCCTCGGTGCGCATGTGATCCAGTATGAACGTCGCCGCACGGGCAGCCGCCTGAGCGTACACGGGCTTATCGAGCACCTGCGCCCCTTTGGCTAAACTGGAAATCATAAGCCCGTTCCACGCACAGAGCACCTTGTCGTCGAGACCGGGGGGCACGCGTTTCGCCCGGACCGCCCGAAGCGTTGTGCGCCACGTAGCGATCTTGCGATCAAGCTCATTGGCGGTGAGCCCGTGTGCTTTGGCGAACGCTACACGGGGAACCTTCACACGCAGAATATTCTTGACGCCCGGCGGCGCGTGTCCGCGGCGCTCAAACCAGTTGCCGCGATCGGTAACATCGAAGAATGCGCAACACAAGGCCCCCTCTTCGTTACCAAGCGCTTCGTTAATCTGCTGCTTGGTCCAGATATAAAACTTGCCCTCCATACCGTCGCTGTCGGCGTCGCGGCTGGAGTAGAACCCCCCTTCGGGCGATTGCAGGTCCTGGATCACATAATCAAAAATGTCCGACGCCACCCGGCCGTATTCAGCCTTGTGTGAGGTTTGAAAGGCGTCGAGGTAGACCGCGCTGACCATCGCCTGGTCGTACAACATCTTTTCGAAATGCGGCACGAGCCAGACCGGGTCGGTGCTGTACCGACAAATGCCGCCCCCCACTTGATCGTAAATCCCTCCGCGCGCCATGTGATCGAGCGTACGGTCGACAGCATCCCACAAAGCAGGGTCTCCGGTCCGTCGATACACCCGCAGCATCAAATCCATGGCCATGCTCGGGGGAAACTTGTTGCCGTTTCCCGCCATCCCCCCGGTGTCGGAATCAAAGTAGCGCGCCAGGGTTCTAGCGTTCCGATCGACCGCGTCCAGCGGGATCACCCCTTCAGCCGGCGGCGGCGGCTGGGCCCATCGCGCGAGATAGTCCCGTGCCTCCTGGGACCGTCCCACGAGCTGTTCGCGATCGTTTACCCACATGGAGCGAATCTTCGAAAGCAATTGAAGGAAGCTGCGGCGCGGAAAATAGGTGCCGGCATAGAACGGGACACCGTCCGGGCTGATCCACACACTCATAGGCCAGCCGCCGCTTCCCGTGGTCGCCTGGGTATAGGCCATGTACAGCTCATCGATATCCGGACGCTCTTCGCGATCCACTTTGATCGAGACAAACCCCTCATTGAGCACGCGCGCGACCTCATCATTCTCGAAACATTCGTGTTCCATGACGTGGCACCAATGACAGGCGGCGTATCCGATGCTCAGAAAGACAGGCTTGTCACTGTCGCGCGCTTCCTGCAGCGCGGCCTCTCCCCATTCGTGCCAGTTGACCGGGTTGTGAGCGTGCTGGAGCAAATAGGGGCTGGTCGCGTGGATGAGGCTGTTCGTGTGCTTGTATTTGTGTTCGGTTTTCGTTGTCGACTTCGTCATCCCTGAAGGCTCCGGTTGCGCGGAAGGGCGCTTCGCTTTCGCAGCGTGCTCCCCGCTGCCGGATTGATCTTGACCGCGTGCGGAACACGGCGCTACGGACAGGCAAAGCGCGAGCGTTCCCAGGGTCGCCCAACGTGATGGAATGTGCATGGTAGTACCTGATCTTGAGTTTTTGGTTGTCAGCCCGACCGTCGGTGCATTCTATGGGGCAGTAGGGCCCGGTCAAAACGGCCCGTTACATGAACGAAACGCGTGTCTTTCTTTGGAAATGTCGATTCGACCGGCCTGCAAGCATAGGGCCTGTATTCGGGCCTCGTCAGCGCTTATGCCTCGCCGCCGCGCCCAGTCGATTCGCTGGATGACACGTCGATTGGACCGCTACACAAGAACCGAAGCGGGCGCTAACTCCGAAGATCGTAGCATAACAACCGTGGCGGTCGCTTCGTAGACGGATCGCGCGTGTTTTGCGTTACGTACAACAGTCCGTGACTCAACACCGGCGGCGTCCACGATTCCTCTGCGTTGAATAGCCGGACGCGCGCGAGTTCGTGATAGCCTGACGGTGTGAGATCGAGCCGGGCGAGGTGCCCCGCTTCGCCCAGGCACAGGAAGGAGCCGTCAGCCCAGATCAACGAACCGCGGAACGTGCTGTAGGATACCGTCGTCGGTTTCCCGTTTTGTACAACGGCCTCCACCCAATCAGGTTGCTTTTTCCACCGCTGTGTTCCCGTCTGCAGGTCAACGCACACGAGCGCTATGCTTCCCTTGCCCATACCATCGAATCCATACAAAAACCCATCGCGGGCGATGGGGGTGGCAAAATGCGCTCTTAGTCCATCGCTCTTCCAGACTACGTCATGACCCCCGCGACCGTCGATGCGCAAAAGAACGCCACCCGTTCTGTAAGAGGTCGAAATGAATACTTTATCATTCACGACGATAGGACTCGCGGCGTTCACCGATTCGTGACGTCGACTTCTGAAGGGAAATCGAAAACCGATCGTGCCCTTGTCCGGATCGATGGACAGCAGACCCCCTGTGGGCGGGTCGCTGTCGCCACCGGCGAATACAAAGAGGCGTCGCAGGCCGTTGATGGTGGCCGGAACCGGCGTGGCGTAGCTGGCGCCCCATTCGTTTCCGGCCTTCCATCTTGTTTCGCCGGTTACCTTATCCAGCGCAATCACACAGGGCCCGCCGCGCGCGCCGATGTTCACGAAAACGAAGTCCCCTTCGACCAAGGGTGACGTCCCCTCGCCGAAGAAGTTCGGCGGTACATTGAACTCCTTGCCGAGGTTCCGATCCCACGCGGGCGTTCCATCGGTCAACCGAAAACAACGGAGGTGACCCTGAACGCTGTACACATAAACATAGGCTCCATCGATTACCGGGGTCGCGCGCGGACCGTCTCCGAAACCGTACCGGTCGTGGTAAGTGGTGGGGTAGCGCGCCTGCCAGAACCGCCGGGCTGTTTCCGGGTCGAGGCACTCGACGACATCTTCGTCGCCCACCCGATGAACGAACACGAGCTTGCCGTGGCCCACGCTCGGAGCGGCGTAGCCGGAACCGGTGGTCATCTCCCACACCAGCGGCGGGCCCTCCTTCGACCAACTCGTGCGCAAATGCGTTTCGTTTGACACTCCGTTGTGGCTCGGCCCCAGAAAGCAAGGCCAATCGTGAGCGCGCGACCCGGGGCGAAGGCCCCGCGGCGCCTGATGAACGCGTATCCGCGATGGATCGTCGCCACCGAAGACGTGATGCCCGCAGGCGAGCATCACGCCCAGAGCGATAATGATCGACCGTTTGTTCCTGGCTCGCCCGCCCATGGACAACGTCACTCCGTATTGAAAAGGGTTAGGGAGGCCTCGAAGCATGATGCAAGAACCTTACCGTCAGCAACCCATGTCTAAGACGGCGACGATCGAAAACAACCCGCCGCACGTCGTAGCGCGCCTGCTGGTTACGGTGCGTCACGAATGCCCGGTCACACTTCGAGCAACTCTGAGCAAT
>CAZWWW010000334.1:0-4203 GCA_964637715.1 uncultured Phycisphaeraceae bacterium
GGTAGCCCCGCCGATACTGTCATGCACCCGCCGGTCGCTTACACCTTTTGATGTTCATTGTTTTCATTTTCCCAGCGCCGCTCCATGCCCAGACGCCGAGCCTGGTGGCGGTGCTGACGGCTGATGACGCTGTAAACGGGCAGAATGCCTTCGGTTGGAGCGTCGCCATCGACGGGGTATGGGCGGCGGTGGGCGCGCCGGCCGACAGCGTCTCGCAGGAGGTGCCTTTTTCGGGTGCGGTATACGTCTTCAAAAACGTGCAGAATACCTGGACGCAGCAGGCCAAGCTCACCGCCGCCGCGCCGCGCTGGTCCGGTCTTCTGGGCAATTCCGTCGCCATGGACGGGGTGTGGATTGTGGCCGGGGAGCCTTCCGATTTTCAACTCGCGGGCGGCCCGGGTCGTGCCGTCGTCTTTCGTCGATCGGGTGAGACGTGGTTGGAGCACACGGTCTTGGTCGCAACGCCGAGCGAACCGGCTGATTTCTACGGATTCACCCTCGCCATGGACGGTAACACGATTGCCATCGCAGCGAACAGTTTCGGTCCTGAAGGTAGGGGTGCTGTCTTTGTGTACCACTGGGACGGCAGCGCGTGGGCGTTGCAGCAGCAAATCACCGATCCCAACGCCCTTCCCTGGGCGGGATTCGGCACCAGCGTCGCCATCGACGGAGACGTACTGGTCATAGGTGATGCAGGGAGCAGTACCGAACTCGGTACCGTTCACGTCTACCGCCTGATCGACTCATCATGGGTGTTCGAGACCAAGCTCATTGATTCGGATGGCGGGGCTGATCCCTCGTTCGGAGGCAGAGTTTCCGTCCGGGGCGACGTGCTTCTCGTGGGGCGGTTCGGAGATGATGAACTGGGTTTGGCGTCCGGCGCTGCCGATGTGTTTCGCCGGATCAACGGCACATGGGTCGCAGAGGCGAAGCTGACCGCTTCCGATGGCACGTTTGGTGACCATTTCGGTATTACGGTATTGCTCGCGCCTCCACTCGCTTATATCGCCGCAGTGAACAAAAAAAGCGCGGCTCAAATCACGTCTGGATTCGTGTACACATTTCAAGAAACAGGGCAGGGCTGGCTCGAACAATCGTCCGTAACACCATCGCCTACAGAACGATTGGAGTTTGGTAAGTCCATGGACGAGAGCGACGGGCATCTGATTGTGGGGACCGACTTCGAACGCGCGTACGTGTACAGCACGCCACCCCCCATCCCGGCTGCCTCGGGATGGACCCTCTTGGTATTGGCCCTATTGGTTGCGACCGTCGGATCGTATCGCATGAGGAACAAGCGTGCGCTACCATGCGTCGCGTAGCTGGCCTTGCTGTTGTAGCCCGTTGGTCGCGTTCCAACCCAACCTGGCTGCGCCCAGCGATCCCAATCACCTGTTGGTCCCGCCCGGTGATCATGACGTCCACCGTGCTGCGCAGCGATGACACCGGCGTGGCACCGAACTCAGACACGTTTGCATAGAGTAGCCCCGGTATTGTTTGGAGGCGCGCTCGTATCGCTTCTTCCAACTCAAAAATACTCTTTGGGCGGTGGAGGCGATCGATGAGGTTTACCGTGGCCTGACCCTGTTGAAGCGTGCGATCGGCCCCAAACGACGTCACACCCGGCTCGGCGCCGACCACCGTCGATGTGGAAAGCAGCCAATCCTTGGGCACCCCGCACGAATCGCGCGGCCAACTTCGTCAGAGAGCCCGGCCATCTCCGCCACGTCGGTGCCCGTTGCGCCTCGAAGTTCACGTCAATAAAAGAGCTTGACCCGTAACGGGCTTTCATAGAAGGTCAGGTCGTTCTTCCGCCTCAACGCGGAAGGTCGACCTGCTATAGAGTTAGCTCTCTCTTTGTGTAGCGCTTGAATCGCTGTTTCATCCGCTGAGACGACTCGATTCGACGATAGACACTATCAAAAAAACGCTGCAGACGAGGCACGCAACTCCCCCGGCATACCCGCGCGAACCACGTGCCTTATCTTGAATCCGCCTGAACTGTCGCGCTCCCCAGTCCGCGTTCCGCCCGGTTTAACGGCTGTCATTGGCATGATAGGGAGGTGACGCTCGTCCTGTTTCGTCAAGCCGCAAGTTGCCCGCGCGCGGCTCGTTGCCCAAGCCTGAGCTGAACGATACCTTCTCTTTTGACTGTCCGTTCCCGTTGCCCCCTATCACGCCAAGAAATTAGCATGACAGGATTCTCGTCCATTCAAATACGCCGCGCCGGCGAGGCGTCCCGCGAACGATTCAACCCGCCCCTCGGAATGGCCACACCGTCGCACGGGGATACTTGCCGTTGCGTTCGTGTGGTGGCCGCGTTACCATAGCGGGCGATGGCCTCTTTGTATGACACCCGGCGCTATCTAACCGACTTTGATGCACGGCGCACCGGGCATGTAGTGACCGACGTGCTTGTGATCGGTAGCGGTGTGGCCGGCGCACGCGCGGCCATTGAAGCGGCTAAGCACGCGCAGGTGACACTACTCTGCAAGCGCGAGTTCGGCGAGACGGCCACGCGCTACGCGCAAGGTGGAATCGCGGTGGCACTAGGCAGCGGCGATTCGACGGACAAGCACTACGAAGACACGATGCGGGTGGGGTGCGGGCTAAACCGTCCCGAGGCGGTACGCACGCTAGTTGTGCAAGGCCGATCGCGCATGGAAGAACTGATCGAATGGGGCATGAACCTTGATCGAGTCGACGGACACCTGGCCTTGGGGCGCGAGGGCGGTCATTCGCTCAACCGCATCGTGCATGCGCAGGGTGATCAAACCGGGCGCGAGCTGGCCCGGGTGCTCGAACAGCGTGTACGCGAATGCGAGAAGATTCGGATCCTCGAGCGCTGTTATTTGCTGGACCTGTTGACGCTGGACGGCGTTTGTGTCGGAGCCGTCACCTATCACGCCAAGTACGGGCATCAACTCATCTGGGCGAAACAGACGATTCTCGCCTCCGGTGGATGCGGGCAGATTTGGCGAGAAACCACCAACCCCCCGATTTCAACGGGCGACGGCGTGGCCGCCGCGTTTCGCGCCGGGGCGCGACTGGCCAACATGGAGCTCATGCAATTCCACCCGACAACGCTGTACATCGCCGGCGCGGGGCGTGCGCTGATTTCCGAAGCGGTTCGCGGCGAAGGGGCTTACCTGGTCGATCGGGGGGGGGATCGGTTCATGCAGAACTATCATAAGGACGGTGAGCTCGCCCCGCGCGACATCGTAAGCCGTGCGATCCATCACCACCTGCGCACGACGCGCTCGAACTGTGTGTACCTGGATGTTCGTCATCTAAAGAACTTCGCGGAGCGATTCCCGCATATCGCGCGGCTCTGTAGAGACTTTGAGATTGACCCGACCCACGATTGGATCCCCGTTCGACCGAGCGCACATTATATGATCGGGGGGGTCGATGTGGACCTTGACGCGTGCAGCTCGGTGCCCGGACTGCTGTGCTGCGGTGAATCCGCCTCGAGCGGCGTCCACGGTGCCAACCGCATCGCCAGCAATTCCTTGCTTAAAGGGCTCGTGTTCGGAGCGATCGCCGGTGACCGAGCCGGACGTGCCTATGCCGACACGCATCACGCTGCGCCGGTACCGGGGGTATCGAACGAAAACGTTCCGTCCGACCGAACGGCACTCGATTTGCCTGACATTCGAAATTCATTGCACAGCGTTATGTGGCGCAACGCGGGCATCGCCCGTGAGGCGGAGCACCTGCAGGAAACCTGTGAGATACTGGGTTTCTGGGGGCACTACACGATGGACAAGACCTTCGACGGTCTGTCGGGATGGGAACTGCAAAATCAGTTGACCGTAGCACGCCTCGTCGCCACGGGCGCGCTGGCGCGATCGGAATCGATCGGCGTTCATTACCGCGTCGATGCGCGCGAAGACGAAACCGCGCCGCTTTACCATGTCCTCGTTACGCGCAACACCGCAGGCACGTCCCCGATCCGCGTGGCGCATTGATACGGCGGACGCCGCACGCCTTATTCCCGTACACGCCCGGATGGGATGGACAAAGGGGGGCAACACTCTTCTCTAGCGATCAAAACGGCGCACCTTCTCGTCCGTGACCAGCATGTCAACCCTTCGATCCAGTGGACCGGTGGGAATCAGGGGTGTTACCTGCTGTTCGAATGCCAACGCACACGCCTTGCCCTTGAACTCCGGATGGGCGAGGAACCGGTCGTAGAAGCCG
>CAZWWW010000335.1:0-4199 GCA_964637715.1 uncultured Phycisphaeraceae bacterium
GCAGCCACAACGCCCTGTGCTCGAATATACGGTCCGAGCCAAAACGGAAGCAGCGACAGGGCTAGCAGAAACGGTAGGGCGATGAGGACATAGACCCAATGCGCCCGGGCACCGGCGTACGCGCCAGTCCCAACCGATCGCCAGTGGGTGGGGTCGACAAACCAACCGAGTGCTCGAAGTAATCGTTTTGCGTCGCGTGCGCCGGGCGGTGACGTACTCGGAACCCACAGGATGTGCTCGAGCACAAAGCCGCGGGTGTTTTGTACCTGCCGTACAAGTTCCGCCTCTTTACCATCCAACTGGAAAAGACCGTCCCGGTAGGCGGAGAAATCGCTGATCAGCGCGTCGAGCAGGGTACGCCGCGTTTCGTACAGTTCGCGAACCGTGTCGATCAGTTCCTGACGCTCCTCGGGTGTGGCGTTGGGCTCCAGACTCGCTACCGTTTTGGCTACTTCGGGTTCGATGTCGCCCAGCGCGCGGCGCTGTTCCTCGAAATCGATTAGGGCTACTTGCACCTCCGCAAGCTCGGCCGCACGCTGCTGCGCCTTTCGCGCGTAGCGGGCGGGGTTGGGCAGAGTTTCAAGGCGGCTGCGCAGCAGCAACCCCATGGCCTTGGTCAAGCCCGCCTTATCAATCCGGTCGCGCATGCTGCGGAGATCGTCGGCGAGCCTCGCTCTCAGTTGCTCGGCGGCATCAAGATCGGCGTTGGTTTGTTCGATCTTGTCGGCGATGCGGCCGTCGGCACGCCGCGACGCCAGCACCGCGTTCTCATCAGCCAGCTTCTTGATCTCATCATGCCCCAGCGCCGCCTGTCGGCGCGCTGTGTGCTGTGCCGCCCTGGCTGCACGATCCGCCTCAATGCGACGGCGTTCGTTGACCAGATTTCGCCAGGCGGCCACCAGCGCTTCCTCCCGGGCGATGCGTCTCGAAGCCAGATCACGCCGGGCGGTCAACAGCGCGGCGCGTGCGTCATAACTCTGCACTTCCTTATCATAGGCGCGAAGCTCCTCCTCGATCGCACGCTTTCGCGCCGCCCGGAGTGCGTCGCGTGCCCGCGCGAGTTCGGGAGGCTCCTCGGCAGAGGCCGCGCCGGTTTGTTGCTCGAGCAGAGCCTCTAGCTTTTCCTTCGCAGCCGCGATATCCTTTGGAATCGCAGCCCGCCGATCGGTTCGGCGTTTGTGCTCGTCCTCAATGGAAGCCGCCTCGGCACGCGCCGCTTTGAGCGAGGCTTCGTGTTGCGCCAGGATTTGTTCAAGCTGAGCGAGTGATGCGTTCTCAGGCGGCTCCGCCTTGACCTTGGGAACCGGTTGCGCGAGCTCGTCCTTGATCGTGGCCAGGCGCTTCGGCCCGTCCTGTTGCGCTGCGGCAAACTCGGAGGCCTTGTGAGACCACTCGTCCGTCAGGCGCACCGCGTCCAGCGTCTGGCGGAGCACATTGAGCACCGCGGGTTTGACTTTGTCGTCAAGATCGGATCGCTGCTCGATCTGACGGATTCGCGCTTCAAGATCATCAACCGTGGCCCCGGTCACGTCCGCGGCGTTGTTCGGCGCGGCAGGCGGTTCCTGCGCAACCAGCACTCCCGGCAGGAAGGCGATACCCAGCAGGCCCCAGACCAAGGTTGTGAACCGGGCGAGATCGCATCGCCACGTCGGGCAGCGGTGCCACTGCCCCTGTGCTTCTCGAGTCCGTCTGTCGGGCAAGTGCCTGCGTCTATTCACCGATTTACTCTCCGGGCGCCTTCGCCTGTCCGGTCTAGCTGTGTGACAACCTGTTTTGAACGCAATAGGGCGTATTCTGATCGTAAATATCGCCGCATCGAATCGTTTTGCCAAAAAGAAACAGTGATTCAACCGCTGCACAAAAAAGAGTTTGTTCTTGCCATTCCCCGACAAACCCAGGCGATTCTCTCCGAATCGCGACGATACGTACGCGCTGATTCCCGGTACGACGCCCCCATCGATTCCCCCGCACGGCCCCGGTAGTATACCCTGAGCATGATCTGGTTGTTGCTGACATTGCTGGTTTGTTCCGGGGCGCTTTCCGCATCCGAAACGGCGCTCTTCGCGCTGGGTCGCCGCACACTCCACGAGTTCGCCCGGTCGCCGAACCCTTTGCATCACCGGGCCCATCGACTGATGCGGCATCCGCGCCGGGTGTTGCTCACGGTGTTGATCGCCAACACCGCCGTTAACGTAGCGATCTTTGCCGTGTCGTTTCTCAGCTTCAGGGACGATTCCGGCGCGCATCCCCTCGCCACAGCCGCCCGGGGTGCCGCGGTGCTCCTGGCGGTCATTATCGTTGGTGAGATGGTACCCAAAGCGGTGGCCTTGCGGGGTGCCCGCCGATTCGCGCCCCTGGCGGCCGGGGTCGTATCCGTTCTGCAAACCGCGCTCAGTCCCGTGCGGTGGTTGCTGGCTACGTTTCTCGTCGATCCCCTGACCCGGTTGTTAGCCCCCGCTCGCCCCGCCACCGACCCCGTCACGACGGAGGAGCTCCGCTTGCTCGTCGATCACTCCGCGCACGAAGGTCACCTGAACGCGACGGAAAATGATATGTTGCAGGCGGTCGTGGGTTTGAGTGACGTGAGCGTGAGAAGCGTCATGACCCCGCGCGTCGACATTTACTACTTAACCATCAACAGCGACAAAGAAACGGCGCTGAACACGTTTAAGAAAGCCGCACTTCGGCGCGTGCCCGTATGCGGACGCGATCTGGACGACGTTCACGGCATTCTTTACGCCCAGAGCCTTTATTTGAACCCCGAGGCGTCGGTGTCGTCGTTGATGCGACCCGCCCATTTCGTACCGGAACAAGCCAACCTGATGCAGCTCCTGCGATTCTTTCGAACGTCGGGCGTTCGACTGGCTATCGTCGTGGACGAATACGGGGGAACGTCCGGGCTGGTCACGATGGAAGACGTGGTCAAGTGGATTGTCGCCGATCTGCCGGACCATCAGGAGATTCGTCGACTCGCGCCCGCGGATCGCATCGACGAAAACACCTACCGCCTGTCGGGCGACCTCAGCGTTCGTGTGTGGGCGGATCGGTTTGCCGTGTCGGAGATTGATCGCGGCGTCGATACCCTGGGCGGGTTGATTCTTGCCAAGCTCGGGCGCATACCGCAACTGGGCGACAGCGTGCGGGTACGAAACCTCACCCTGACGGTCGATTCCATGCACAAGCGGCGCATCGAACGCGTACTGCTGCGCCGCGATCCCGACCCCACAAAAGGAAAGGACCACAGCGCATGATATGGCTCGTTGTCCTTTCCGTTATCGTGCTCTGCCTGTTTGTGTCCGGTCTGTTCTCCGGCAGCGAGACCGGGTTGTATTGTCTGAATCGCCTCCGCGTCGAACTCGGCGCGCGGGCAAAGCATCCGCGGGCTTTGAGACTTGAACGCCTGCTGGCCGACGAACAGGGCGCACTCTCCGTGATTCTGGTCGGAACGAACGTAGCCAACTACCTGGCGACGAGCGCGATCGCCTACCTGTTCGCCACGCTGATGGGTATGCCGGGTCGGGACGCGGAACTCTACACCGTCGCGCTCGCCACCCCGGTGGTCTTCGTGTTCGGGGAGGTGGTGCCGAAAAACCTCTTTCAGCTACATGCGGATTACCTGATGGGACGCGCATCCCTTCCGCTTTCGGTGGCACAGCGCGTGTGCCGCGCTACCGGCATCGTATGGCTATTAAAGGGCCTGGCGGCGGGCGTGAATCGTTTGACCGGAACCGTAGACACCGACATCATTGCTACACCGCGGCGCCGCATCGCCTCACTCTTGCAGGAAGCGCTTGCGGATCGTGACTTCGGCGAGGAGCAGTCGGAGCTTGTCGAACGTGTGGTTCAACTCTCCGAAACGCCGGTCCACAACGTGATGGTCCCCCGCAACAGAGTCACCACCATACGTGCAGCCGCGGATCGAAAAGAGTTGGTGCGTATCGCCCGACGCACCGGGCACGCCCGACTGCCGGTGTTCGACACCCAACCGTCCCACGTCGTCGGCACGATCAGAGTGGACGACCTCCTGCGCCGAGACGACTGGGACTCTGTGGATACGCACCTGCAGGCGGTTCCCGCGCTGCGTCCCCACGCCACCGTCGCCACCGCTATTCGCAGCCTTCAGGAATCACGTCGAGACATGGCTATCGTCACCGACCACGGCGGGCGCATGCTCGGCATCGTTACGCTGACCGACCTGC
>CAZWWW010000336.1:0-4198 GCA_964637715.1 uncultured Phycisphaeraceae bacterium
GTAGTGACAGGTAATGGTACTGATTCGAGCGCGGTGCTGGACGGGCTGATCATAACCGCCGGGCGGGCGACCGGTGTGGACGTCCAGCGGGACGGCGGCGGTCTGTACAACGACGGGGGCAGTCCCACGGTGACGAACTGCACGTTCTTCGGAAACTACGCCGCCCGGTACGGCGGTGCGTTCCGCAACTGGCGTTCAAGTAGCCCCACCATTACCGATTGCCACATCTTTGAGAACTCAAGCGATTTCGGTGGGGGGATCAACAACATGACGCAAAGCCACCCGACCATCACGAACTGCGTGATCGAGCGCAACACGGTCGGTAATCACGGGGGCGGTGTGTATAACGGTATCGGCAGCGCGCCGCACCTGGACGGCTGCGTGATTGCAGATAATCAGTCGTTCTTCCAGGGGGGCGGGCTGGCCAACTTCGACGACAGCCATCCGCTGGTGACGAACTGCCGCCTGGTGCGCAACCTTTCCATGAAGAGCGTCGGCGGAGGGGCACTGAACGATCACAGCGCTCCGACGTTCAACGACTGTGTGTTTGAAGGTAACACGGCGGTCTTCAGCGGCGGGGGCGTCTCGAACGTGCAAAGTGCGCCCTCGTTTAACGACTGCACCTTTCGCGGGAACCACGCCAACAACGGCGGCGGTATGATCAACGATCACTCAGCCTCGGTGATCCATAATTGCGTGTTCGATCGCAACACCGTCTCCGTTGACGGCGCGGCCATGTTCAATTTTATGGGTACAGAGGCGGTGACGATCAGCAACTGTACGTTCATATACAATATCGCCGACAGGCGCGCGGGCGGTATCTTCGATTTCGCACACGACCCGGTGATTATCAACAGCATTTTCTGGGACAACACGGATCAAGACGGATCGGGGGAAGCCGCGCAGGTGCGCGGCGGCAACCCGACGATCAATTATTCCTGCGTGATGGGGTGGACGGGCATACTCGGCGGCGTCGGTAACCACGGGTTTGATCCCCGGTTCACCTCAGGACCGCTGGGATGCTTTTATCTCAGTCAGCGGTTGGCGGATTCGAGCCTGCAGAGCCCGTGCGTTGACGCCGGTAGTGCCGACGCCGCGATAATCGGGGTGGATGCACGGACCACGCGCCGCGATCTTGTACCGGACGCGGGGACTGTCGATCTGGGATTTCATTACGCGATTACGAGTGAGACCTGCCCGATCGGAAACTTCGGCTGCCACGGACGAATCAACCTTCGCGACGTGGCGCACATTCAACAATGCTTCAACGGGAGTGGCAGGGCAACTGGTGTCCCTTGCTGCGAACAGTTCAACGTCGACGACGCGCCGGGCGTTTCTCTGACCGACTTTGCGCTGCTCGCTCCTGCTCTCTCGAACCCGTAGCGCAGGTCCTAGAGCATTTCCCGTTTTTGTGCGCTGAGCCGCGGGCTTCAGCCCGCGCGATCTTCGCGATGTCGATCCCGGTTCGGATATTCCAGAACCGGCACATGAAAACGATAAATGCTCTAAAGCAAGCTCTATTCTTGTGTAGCGGTCGAATCACCGTTTACGCCGGCGAATCGACTTGCTGCGGCGATGCACGATAATAGACAATGCGGTAACACCAGAACGTGCTACAGCCCCGACTGTTTGCGCATGGTCATATCGAAATCGCGTACGAGGTAGGCGTAGGATCTCCAGAGAATCATGGCGTACAGGAGCGCCGCGACCACACTGCCGACGGCGGCGGCGGTGCGTGCGGCGGCGGCACCATTCATGAATTCGTTTTTGGATGCGAAAAGGGCCGACGGGTCAACGATGTAGTTGATGAGCGTGAACGGTGTAAACGGTGCAACGAACGCACCGAATTCCCCGCGGGCGGCTTCGACAAACGCCATACCGCCGGCTGTAAGAATGCCGACCAGCACAATCAACAAGCCGATGCTGTACATGACGGCGGACATGCTGGTCCGGCTTGTCAGCGACACGCGCAACCCCATCACACAAACAAGCCCTGTATACAAAACCAAAAGTACGCCGAGTTCGACACCGGTTTCGATCCACACGGGCGGACCGCTCCGTTCGTGAAGCGTCCCATACGCACCAAACAGCAAGAGCGTCACCACCGGTACCGCCAACAAGGGGAGCGCGAATTGAACCAGACCGCGAAGCTTACCCCAAAGGATGTATTTGCTGGTGAGTGGCGTGGTCAAGAGCATGTCCATCGTCAGTGATTCCTTCTCTTTCGTCATCGACGTGGCGGCTGTGTTCGTGGAGATGAGAAACACGATACCCACCTGAATGACGGTCAATCCGGCCAACCACCGGGGCACTTCGTCCGGACTCAGCGTCCCGCGCATCCCGAGCAGGAATACGACGATCGACCCGGTGCATCCGGCGGCGATGGTCGCCCATCGAAAGAGACCGCCGGTCATCGTACGGGTTTTCGCCTCGCGCCAGGCGACCGGGTTGCTCCAGACAGGGCGCGGCGGTCGGGTGAGGCAATCGGATCGTTTTCTAAACCGCCCGAATACACGGCTCATCAACGTTTGTTCGCCCGTCTTGGCCCCACGACGCACAAAAAAAATGCTGGCCACGGTCAGCAGAAACGCGAGCAATGTCGTCCAGATGACGTAAAACGCCCAGGGATAGGCCAGCGCATAGCGAACGAAACCCGTGTGATGCATCAAGCGACTCTCGGGCGGCGCGGGGATTCGGTTCAGCGCGACGTCCAGCGCCAGGAACGGATGCAACGGCGTCAACCAGCTCATCTTTTTCCCGAATATGTTGGCCGGTGCCTCGCTCACCCAGGTGGCTTCGAGTCCACCCAACAAGTACACGGACAGCAAGTACAGCGCGATCAACAGGTAGAACGAAAAGATGGTACGGCGCGTGCCGATGGACGTCATGGCCACGAAAATCGCCAACGCGCCGGTGAGCACCGCGGTGGATCCGCTGATGGCAAAGCTCTTGAAGATCTGCGAGGTCGTGACACCGCCGTAGATCATCGTGATGAGGAAAATCGGCAACCCCGCCACCAGCAGCATGATCACGAAATACAACCGGCTGATCAGCGACCCGAAGACGATCTGTGCACTACTGAGCGGCGTCGATAAGAGTACGTTGAAGGTTTGGGCGTCGCGTTCCTGCGTAATGGCTGAAGCCGTAAACACGGGTGCGAGAAAACACATGAGCGCGAGCTGGGTCATCGACGCCCACTTGAAGGTTTGCGAGGCGGCTTTGGCGAGCTCGGCCAACGAGGCGCTCTGAGCGCTCATGGACATGATTAAAGAAACCATCACGACAAGCAGCAGGGTCGCCAGATAGGCGAATCGAAGCCACAAATGGCGCACACGCCGCGAGGCACCGTGAACCACACGCACGAGGATCGGGTTCGCGGGCAGCAAGTGCCAGAACCACAACCACAGCCGTTGGAACACGGCGTTCATAGCTGTGAATCCAGGGCGTTCTTCGTATGTATCTCGAACCGAACAACCGGCGTATCAATCACCGCCATTACTGAATCATACCCTTCGTTAAGCGCATGAACGCCGTTTCCAGGTTGACTTCCTCTTCCTTAATCTGATTGAGCTTGAAGTTGTTGTCGAGCAGGAGCTTGACCAGGGCGCTGAAATCGTGGGTCGGTTGTTCCAGTTCGGCCACCAGATAGCCGTTGACCTGCTCGACCGCGCGAACGCCTCGCGTCCGCTGCAGCAGCAACGCGGCCAGGTCCTGCTGCTCCGTTACGCGGATGTGGACCCTGGTGGCCGTTTTGGCCCGCCGGATGATCTCCGCGATCGGTTCCTTTAACTGCAGATCGCCCTGTTCGATAATACCGACCGTCGTACACAGTTCGGCCAGTTCGTGCAGGATGTGCGAGCTGATGATGATGGTCTTGCCCATCCGGTGCAATTCTTTGAGCAGCTCGCGTATTTCGATGCGTGCCCGCGGATCGAGCCCGCTGGCCGGTTCGTCAAGCAGGAGTAGTTTCGGGTCGTGTAGCAACACGCGCGCGATGCTCAGGCGCTGCTTCATCCCCCGTGATAAGGCGTCGACCAGCGTGTCGCGTTTGTACACCAGGTCGGTCAGTTCGAGCACGTCCCCCACGACGCGGCGTCGCTGTTTGCCCGCGATGTTGTAGGCGCTGGCGAAGAACTCCAGGTATTCCTGAACCACCATGTCCTCGTAGGCGCCGAAGAAATCCGGCACGTACCCGATG
>CAZWWW010000337.1:0-4197 GCA_964637715.1 uncultured Phycisphaeraceae bacterium
GGCATCGAGACCGGGAAGATCGCGCGGGCTTAAAGCCCGCGGCTCGGAGCACAAAGACGGGTAATGCTATTAGCGCTATAGAAACACCCCGTGATCGCGCGTGCGACCACGGGGTATATTCTAAACGCCGATGTTGAGGCCTTGTCCGCTGTCGGTCAACGAGGGGCGGCAGTTGCCTGCCGCCCGCGCCGTGTCGACACCGGACCTCGACGTTGCTTACGGGTTGTAGGACTTCTGGAACGGCTGGTTGTACACCGGCGACGTGACCTTCTGCATCCACGCCGCGTTGACCTGCGACGGGGCGAAGAAGTTGTCGGCCTTGTCCAGTCGAACGCTCATGAGCGCCTCATGCTCGATCGCGTCCCGAACAAAGAACGGGATGTTCGGGTTTACCCAGCTTGCCGCGAGCATACGCGTATCGCCCGCCCGGTGGATCACCTCGCTGGCGTCTTTCAGGGTTTGAAGCGCGACGCGCGCCTCGCCGAGCTGGTTGACCTGATCGTCAAGGTGCGAAATCGCCGCGATCACTTCCTGGCGATTGCGCTCGAAGGCGATACGCTGCGGGCTGGCTTCATCCACCTGCTCGAACAACGCGTCGATCTGCTTCTTCTGGGCTTCGAGCACCACGCGCTCGCGTTGCAGGCTCTGCTGCTCCATGGACAACCATTTCCACGAGCTGTCCGGCGCGAACAGTTCGTTGGCGAAGGCCAGGCCCATGCGGCGCTCGCGGAGCTGAGCCATCTGCTCATTGGCATGGTCGATCGCGGTGTAGGTCAGTTGCAATTGGAGCTCGTTCTGCACGAACTTCTGGTCGTGGTGATAGATATGATCCGTCAGCGTGTAGAAGCGTTTGCGGCGCTGAAGGCGATCGGCCTCTTCCATCAGCACGGCCTTGAAGCGGCCCAGGTCGTTGTATACTTCGTTCAAATGATCGAGTTTCCATTTGTTGGTGTGATAGTCGGCCACCAGCAACACCTTCGAGACCGGCTGACCCTTCCACACCTGCTTGACGTCCTGCTCGGTGAAAGCGGGCAGCGTGGTCGGATGAAAGACACCGGCGGATCCCGGGAACATGAGCACTTCCGTCTGATTGAAGAACTCGTTCTGCTCTTGCTGCTGCTGCGCCTGCGCCATCTCCTCCTGCTCGATCGCTTCGTTGATCTGACGTTCGAGGCGGTCATAGGCACGCATTTGCTTGAGGAAGGTCTTGAGCGCCAACGGCTCGCCGCCGCGTACACGTCCCTTGACCTCGAAGTCGTACGAAAACCACTGCTTTTGCCGCGGAATGTCGTCGCGCCATCTCTTCAGCATGTCGAGCAAACTGTTGCCGTGATTGTTCACATGGATCCACCCCTGGGCCGCCGCGGGTTGATCTTGATCAATAAAGGCAAACGAATAGTCGCCGGCCAAGAGTGCCGTGGTCGTGTAGGTCACGTTTTGACCGCCCCACGGACCGCCCCACAGCGCCACATGATACGCTTCACCCTTGGCGTTCGGGACATCGCCTTCGAACCCGCTGCTTGTCAGCGAAACCGAGTCGGCATATCCGGCTTCCGCCGACGTATCCGTCTGGTTCGACATATCCCATGCGTAGCCTTCATAGCTGTCTGAATACTGCGCAGGCCAGGGCGGCATCACAAAGCGAACCGCGACGGCGGAATCGCACTGCACGCACGATTGCCGGTTCGCTTGCTTCGCCGACCACCACCACGACGACTTTGCCTGACCGCAACCGATGATCGCGATCGGCGCCAACGCCAGACCCAACATCCACACCCTTCGTTTCATCTCACGTGCTCCTATCTCGAACAACGAAAACGGTTCCCGTTCCGCAAAAGATCGTCGCGGATCGTCGGGCGCTACCGCCCGCAACGGTGTTACCAGTAGCCGAACCGCCACGAACGCAGTCCGGGCGGTTCGCCTGTACCCGTGGTATGTCGGACAATGCGCGGGGTTAGCCCAGTGTGTCTGCGCTCAAAGTGAAGTCGCTGAGAATTGCGAAGCTGCAACAGTCCCGGTTGCCCAGTACAGGGAACAAAAACGTTATCGGTCACTCGTTATGGGAGCAGTGGGAAGGGCAACGTTACCGGACGGCCCCAGGCGAAATCGTCCGCAAAAGATCAGGCTCTATTGTTGTATCGCAGTTGAATCGAATCACTCTTTCATCCGGTCTATCTACTCGCGGTCTATCTACTCGATGCGGCGGTGCGCAATTACAGAGAACGCCGTCAACCAGTCAATTCAACAAGGAGGCGTTTGGGGGCAGCCGGATAACCAGAAGGTCCGAACAAAAACGGTTTTTCTCAGGGTGCGCGCGTTTGCGGTGGCCTATGACGCATTGACGGGCGGTGCTGCGCCGCCGATAACCCGATCTTGTCGGTGCGTTTCTTGCCTTACCCGCTTGTGCTCGCCTACAGTTCCGTAACAGGGGGTCTTGGGGAACCGGCAGGTGTGCCTGTCGGGATAGTACTTGGCGACAACGAACGGGAGATTCATTGTGCATAATCAGCGATGGGGTTGTTTGGGTTGGGCGGTAACGTGCCTCGCGTTGTGCGCGGTGACGGTGCTCGTGGGAGGGTGTCCGACGCAGCCTGTCGATCCGCCGCCGGGACAACCACTTGATGCCGATAGCGACGGGGTGGTCAACGCCGACGATCAGTGTCCGAACACACCGACGGGCGCAACGGTCGACGCCGACGGATGCGCCGACAGCCAGCGGGATACGGACGGCGACGGCGTCAACGACGATGCGGATCAGTGTGCGAATACGCCGGCGGGAACGTCCGTCGGTACGGATGGCTGTCCGGTTGTCGGCGGACCGGCGGATGACGACAACGACGGGGTCGCCAACAGCGATGATACCTGTCCCGACACGACGATGGGCGCACCGGTAGACGCCAACGGATGCGCGCCGAGTCAGCGCGATATGGACGGCGACGGTGTGGCTGACAATATCGACCAATGCGACGGAACGACAGCCGGCGAAACTGTAAACGCCGTGGGCTGTCCGATTGGTAATCCTAACGAAGATGATGATAACGACGGCGTTGCCAACGGCAGCGATCAGTGCCCGAACACCACAGCCGGTGCGACCGTGGACGCTGACGGGTGTACGGACGGTCAGCGCGACGACGATGGTGACGGTGTGCTGAACGCGGCGGATCAATGTGCGGTCACCCCGAGCGGGGTCGACGTGGACGCCAACGGGTGCGGACCGTCCCAACGTGATACGGACAACGACGGTGTTGTAGACAGCCTTGATAACTGTGCGGGGACGCCGGCGGGGACGGTTGTCGGTACGGACGGTTGTCCACGTGGCGGCGGCAACACCGGACCCACGGCGGTTTGCGGAAACGGCTCGATTGAGTCGGGTGAGCAATGTGAGCCGCCGAACACCGATACCTGTGATGCGAGTTGTCAGCGTATCGTTCCTGCGGAAGAGCTGTCGGCGGATAACTGTGCCGATGCGGTGACGCTTGAAGGCGAAGGTACTTTTGTGTTCGACAATACGAACGCGACGATGGACGGTCCCGGCCACTCGGCGTGCGTCTCGTTTGGGGCGGATCAGCTCGATCGGGACGTATGGGGGCAGTGGACCGCGCCGTGTACGGGGACCGTGTTCGTGCAGACCTGCGGGCTGACCGCCGTGGACACGAAGCTGGCTGTCTACACCGGTACGACGTGCCCGCCGACGGACGCGGGCCTCATGGACTGCAACGACGATGCGTGTTCGAGCCAAGCCGTTCAATCGCTCGTTACCTTTGAGGCGGTTTCGGGTCAGGACTATTTGATTCGGCTGGGGACGTTCCCCGGTGAAGCGGGCGGTGTTGGAGGAATCAGCATTACGTGCGGTCTCTCCGCGTGTCCGGGGGAGGGCGAGTGTTTCGCGGCCAATGGGTCACCCGGTTGCAATGAAGAATCATGTTGCGAGCGTACCTGTGCGGTCGATCCGTTTTGCTGTGACTCTGCTTGGGATGATGTGTGTGCCCGTGAGGCGGCCGGTCTTTGCTCCGGCGTTTTTGATACGTGCGGCGGGCGTACGGGAAGCTGTAGTGATCCGGCGGGGAATGGTTCGGCGGGTTGCAACGATGCGGGCTGCTGTAACCAGGTTTGCGCTGAAGACCCCTTCTGCTGTTTGCAGGAGTGGGATGACGTGTGTGCGACCCGCGAGGCCATGATTTGCCATAGTACCTGTGG
>CAZWWW010000338.1:0-4182 GCA_964637715.1 uncultured Phycisphaeraceae bacterium
TAGGGGGCAAGCGCCTGCGTCTCGCTCCGGGCAATGGTATCGGAAACAATAGCGGTCGCGAGCCAACCCGGTCGGTACCAGCCCAACACAGATTGCGAGACGTCAAGAGCCGACGCGATCCGCGGATCATCGGACCACAACGGACCGGACCACAACCCGTTATCGATCGAGAACGGAGCGTCTTTGGCGGATCCGCGTACTACGTCGTCGAACTCGATAAGTAGTCGATCGCAATCAAAGGTCGTGGACATCCGGCTGGTTGCGTGTACGTCGCCACTGAACAACGCCCGATTGTCGCTACCCCCATAGCTCAGCGAATGGGACCACGTGACCGAGATGGGGATCGGCTTGTTGAGCCGTCGACCATCGAGATCCTTCATGGACTGCAACGTCAAGCGTCCCGCCCCCGGTACCTGCGCGGATTGGTCGCTGACGTTCAGATTGATCGTGCGACCAACAACGGCGAGATCGGCCAATCGTATGGAAGCCGGTCGGTTAACCAAACCACGCACGGTGGCCGTGTCGATCGCGCCGGCGCCGGTGAACGCACAATCCAACGTCTCCGATTGTAGATCCAATTCTTGAGTTGGGTCGGCGACAACCACCTCGCCCTCGGCGTGGAGCCGCCGGGCCACAACCCGCTCCGAGCCCAGCGATCGGTCAACACCCGTCGCCCCAGCCCCTGATGCCGAAGCCGCGGCGTTGGTTATGTCCAGTGTGTCGCGAACGCCGAATTCGACTACGAGTTTGTCGCGCGCCTGAATGGACCGCTCGCCGTGGATGGCCAGCACATCGCCCAGGGCGGTCGCCGTACGCGGACGCACGCCACCTCGATCATCCGAAGCCATGAGCAGCTCTAGTTCCGCGCAGGTGACCCGGTCGTCACCCTGAACCAGAGAAACGTCGCCCACGGCGTGAAGGCGTTTGATCGTACGCTTCGGCGAGCCGGGCTCATCGTTATCGACAAAGTTGACCGCGAGGGCGTCAGCCTCTACACGCACGCCGCGTTGCACCAGACGCACCGCGCCGGTCAGTGTGGCTTCGTCCAGAACCTGAACCTCCTGCTCGCTAATCGACAGACTGGGAAAGTCGAACCGCCGCCGGTTAACAAAACGACCGGTCGCCGTCAGTTCATCGTCGAACGTGATGTGCAGCGGGTCAGCCCCAGCGCCGGTGCTCGTGGAACCATCCCCGGCTGCGGTATCGGTTTGCCCGTTTTGCTCGATCGATCCAGGCCCGCCAAGGGTCATCGAAAACGCGTCGCCCTTTCGCCGGGTCACGAGCGTGGTACCCACCAGTGAACCCTGCTGAAGCGATCGAACGTGCACCGGGTATTCAGCCGTGCCGTGCAGTTGGACCTCCGTATCGCTGGGGAAGTAGGTTAGTTCAGCGCAGGTGGCGTCTCCGTCGCGATGGGAAATGCGGACCGGCGCCCCACCGGCGGTCAGGCGTGTGCGGGGGTCGCTGTTCCACCGATCCGAGCCAACGTCGACAGCCTCGACGCCCAGCCGCCCGGTCCACGCCACGACCATTTCCTCCGTCGATCGGTTCGGATCGACAGCCGCTTGTCCGGTGGCTTGTCGCTCGCCCGTCGGCTTATCCGGCGTCTGCACGCGCGCGGTGTCCTTCCGGGAGACGTCGCGCAGAATCTCAAGCCAATCCGCCTGCAACCGTGACGTCACCTCGTCACCCGCCAAACGCGTCACATCCAAATCCTTCTCGAAGCGCGCGAAGTAGCGCACGGGCTTATCCACCGGTTCCTTGCGAACCTCCGCAGCGTGAAACACATAGGCGCCATCCGCTCGGCGCGTGACACGGGCGTCGAGACCCGCATCGTCCCTCCGCCCATGCGCCGCCTCATCCACAACAGGCGTTTCCACGTTCGAAGCGGAGGCGTCTCGGTTAGTGGTTTGCCGTGCGCCTTCGACAACAGCACCCTCACCCCCCGCCCCGGCGCGCCGTCCGGCAGCCAGTGTATCTCGAAGCCACTGCGCTATCGTGAACCGACGCGACGACGCCGGATCGACCCCGGGCATGGTCATCCCTTCCCCGGCGCTGCCCCCCTTGAGCGCGATGCGCCCGCCGTGGGCGATGCGCAACGATTCGACACGGTTTTCGGTCTCGTTAAAACGTACTTCCACGTCCTCGGCGCTGAGTTCCACGTCGGACGCCAGAAGCTCAAGCCGCCCGGGCACAGTCACCTTTGAGTACTCCAGGTCGAACTCGATCTCGGACATCGTGATGCGCACAAGCTCGGAGGGATCGATCTCACCGGCATCGTCGTCGGTGCGTTTCGCACGCTGGCGCTCGGTCAGGCGGTCGTAGTCAATCACGACGTGACCGGTCAATCGCCCGCGACGCGGATCAAGACTGCCGCCCCCCTGTCGACGGGCTTCGATAACGCCCTCGTCGGCGGTGATGCGCACGGCGTTTCCGGATTTCGTGCGCATGCGGATACGCGGTCTAACCAGCACGAATTCGTCCATCGTTCCCGGTTTGGGCGTCCAGTCCTCCACTTCAATGTCGAATCGAGCACGCGTGCCGTGCGGCGCATAGATCGTGAGATTCACGCCCCGCCCGGGTCCGATCAGGCCACCCTTAACCGCTACACCCGGTGCGTTCTCCGCCAATCCGGCGGAATCCGGACGACCGTCAGGTGTCCCGTTGACCGACGGCAGACGGGGTCTCGGTTTCTCGACCGGCGCGGTCGCGTCGATCTGCGTGTATTGATACATCGCAAAACAGACGAGCAAGATGGACAGCGTAGCGGAGCCCACGACAAAGGTACGCACCAGACCCGTCGCGCGACATCGATAATAGGGATAGAAAGATCGCCGCATGGTTCTTACATCTTAGGAACACAGGCAGGAATTGCGAGCAAAGCGCGTCGGGAAGGTTTCATTCGCAGGGGCTGGACCCCGACACACCTCAATTGATGAATATCGCGGGTGGCATGGGCAAACTCGTTTGCCCGTGCGTTTCCGATCGACAACACGGGCAGGCTGCTGCTTGCCCGCGCCACCCATCAAACCACGTGTGGCCGCGTACAAGAGCAAGCGCTATTCTTTTGTGTAGCGGTCGAATCATCCTTTCATCCCGCCAATCGACTCGATACGGCGATACACAAATACGGATATCGCCGTAGCCGGGCGTCAAGCTGACGCGACATCGAGATAGGCACCGCACTCGGGGCATTCCTGGGTCGTGCCGGCAAGATCGGTGGAGAAATGCAGCGTCTTCCCGCAGCCGTTGCACGTCATTTCTATCTCGCCGTTGGTACTCTCTGGAGCCTTCCGGCTGTCATGCTCCTTCAGCAGCGCCTCAGCCCGCTCTGCAGTGGCTTGATCCTTAACGAAGACCTCGATGCCGTCAGGATCGGTAATACCAAACGCCATAACGCCGGGGTTATCCGGATCGGCGATCTGGGCGTCAACGCCCTGTTCCGCCAGCCACGCCACCACGATCGACGCTTCTTCGAGCGAATGCGCTTTGCGAATACAAACCGGTTCGTTGGACATCGTTCGTTCCTTAGTTGTTCCATCCCACACGCGACGGTCCCCGTCCTCTCCCACAAGACAGGACCCCAATGCGTAGCGTAACGGAGGATCGTCGACGAAAACGAACCCGCCGTCCAGTCGGCAAACCTCGGGGGTTCGTTTTTGCGGAGCAACGCCCCTCAACCCGCCCCGTGTGACATATTGGCCACCGGCGGCTGCAAAAGCTAGTCCACAGCAGTCGTTTGTGTCGATATCGACGATGTCGGCTCGCGGTGACGAAACGATCGGAGGCGTGTTCTGCAACACAGGAGTAACCGATGATGAGAACGCAGACTTCTGGCGGATTGACGGGCAAGGCACGGCGCGTACATCATCGAAGCCACGCCGAGCGAAAGTTTGCGGAACGATTGATGGTCGAGTATCTGGAACCGGACGTTCGATCGGGGCCCCGCAAGGCAGGGGCGCCGATCCGCGGTCGGTGTGAGTTCATGCCCACGTTTTCTGCGGAGACGGACATGACCGAAAAGGGCAAAGACGGACAGTTCAAATTGGCGTGGGATGAGGGTCGCGATGACAGGACCGAAGCACAAAACCCCCGTGAACGCCGCGTGGTCTGGTCCACAGGCCAGGCGTCCGCCGATCCGGAGCGGGGAGTAGCGCTGATTAAAGTTCCACCGGCAAGCGT
>CAZWWW010000339.1:0-4176 GCA_964637715.1 uncultured Phycisphaeraceae bacterium
TTCGTCGCGGTCGGATCGCCGCCGCCGCTCGCCGCAACCCCCGATCCCGCACCTACCGCAATACCTGCTCCTTCAGGTTTTGCACAAAGGTCTCATTATCGGGGTACTTCCCCATCGCCTCCGTCAACGCCAGCATGGCCCGGTCGGGCGAGCGCGACGACAGCGATCGGCGAATCTTGTGAGCCGCTTCAAGTGCGTCCGCAGACAGCAGCAGCTCTTCCTTACGCGTGCCCGATTGGTTCAGGTCGATCGCCGGCCACAACCGCCTGTTGGCCATGTCCCGCGACAACATGATCTCCATATTGCCCGTGCCCTTGAACTCGTTGAAGATGACGTCGTCCATGCGGCTACCCGTTTCGATCAGCGCGGAGGCAATAATCGTCAGCGATCCACCGCCTTCTGCGTTCCGTGCGGCCCCGAACATACTCTTGGGTTCCGCCAGGGCCCGGTGATCCAACCCGCCGGACATCGTTCGCCCGCCCCCGCGCAGCGCGGCGTTGCAGGCGCGTCCCAGGCGCGTGAGCGAATCGAGGAGGATGAGCACGTCCCGACCGGACTCCACCAATCGTTTGGCCTTGCTAATCATCAATCGCGCGATACGCACATGGCTCGCTACATCGTGGTCGTTGCTGCTGGATACGACTTCGCCATGAACCGTGCGGCGCATGTCGGTCACTTCCTCAGGGCGTTCGTCGATCAGCAGTACCATCATATAGATGTCGGGGTGGTTGGCTGCGACACCCGCGGCCATTTGCTGCAACAACACCGTCTTGCCCGTTCTCGGCGGCGCGACGATCAACCCGCGCTGACCAAGTCCAATGGGCGTCATTAAATCGATGACACGCATTGACATCGGACCGCCGGCGGTCTCGAAGCGAACCGTTTGGCGCGGATCGATGGCGATGAGATCTTCAAACGGCGTTACGTCGAGGTGTTCGTCGGGTGTCGAGTCGTCGATTGAATCAATCCGTGTCAGCTCAACGGCACGACGTCCGGACCGTCCGTTGCGCGTTTCCACCAAGCCGGTAATGGTCTCGCCGCCGCGCAAGCCTGCGCGTTGGGCTAAGGCGGCGGGGACAATCGGATCGCGCTGATCGACTCGGTAATTGCGGGTCGGCGACCTAAGCCGCCCCCCCGCCCTTCCTTCGATTTCGAAGACGCCGGTAACCGTTTCATCCATATTGATTATCTATCCGTTTCTATGCCAAGGCCGTCCGGAACCGGATCGCCACGGCGCCACAACGCCTCAATCCGTTATCCGATTTCTAGCGAAAACCGCGTAAGCTCATGCCAAACAAAAGCTTGTGATCGATTTGACCCCATACGGGCTGACCGGAACGATGTCAGGCGAACTCGCGTTAGTCGTCAGCGTGGACGGCCAACGGATGTTACGCGGCGCGCGGCCCGTAACAACACGCATTCTATTGAAAATAATGTCTTGACAACGCCCCGCAAGTGTGCGATCGTTCCCCGCCAGTTTACAACGGTGGGGGTGACGC
This sequence comes from uncultured Phycisphaeraceae bacterium, assembly GCA_964637715.1. Classification (GTDB taxonomy): domain Bacteria; phylum Planctomycetota; class Phycisphaerae; order UBA1845; family UBA1845; genus CAZWWW01. The sequence continues at coordinate 1,500 of CAZWWW010000339.1, forward strand.
ACAAGTAGGCGCGCTGCGGTTGCCCGCATTATTTCGTATCGGTGGTTGGCTCGGAATCGCATTGCAGTACAGAAAGCTTCATGCGTCGCGCACCGACTACCCGATAACAGCCTAAACATGTCGGATCCGCTCGGCGCGGGCGACCGCATGTTTGGAAGGTTCGACGGCGAGGTTTGGCTTCGTGTGTTTTGATGCACAAAAGTCGGCCGGGGCCGGCAAGGCGAAATGAACCGGACGACTCGAAAGCGCGATGACTCGATTTTGGGTTGATGGAACTTTGGCCTGTTGCGGTTTATGCCGTCGAGTTTCGACAGTGCCTTGGTTCGTTGGTGCCTGTTAACCGCCCTTGAACGTGGCGCGAGATGGCGGGACGAGGCGTCGTGGCGACTCCGTGTTTGGTGTTGAGTCACCGCGGAGTGAGTTTTGATGCGGTTTCTGAAGCACCGATTGTCTTTTGGGAACGTATAACCGGAGTCCATCCGGTTGGGTCCAGTTGGCGTGCGTTTGACCGGAGCTCGTGAGTGCCGGCGGCGGGATTTGCGGAACGAACAGCCATTGGATCGCCAAGGGGAGATTGGACAATGCGAAGATCTGTACATCGAACAAAGGCCGTTGCCTTGCTGGCGACTGGCGCCATGCTCTTTCAGTTCGGCGGTTGCTTGAGCTTGGGCGGTGCGTGGCGCAATTTCCAGCTCGGGTTTTCGCGTCAGATCGGCGCGCTCCCGGCACAGGCTGTATTTGACCTTACAATCGGCCCATTGATCGACGGCGTATTGGCAGCCGGCGGGAATACCAGCGCCGGCTAATGATCTAGCGAACGTTTTTTTGGGTTAGTGTTAACACGGGCCGCGACGTTGAACGGTCCGAAACCGGTAATCGGAGTCGAAACTCCGCGTACCGGATCCCATGGGATGCAAAAGGAGAAACGCAAAGTGAAGAAGAATTGGATCAAGATGACGGCCATGGCGGCGCTCGCGGGCACCATGTTTCAGTTCGGTGGTTGCGGAGTCAGCGGCATTTTCCGGTCTCTGCTCCGCACGGCTCCGATCGCCCTCGGTATTGAGTTCCTGACCGACAACAACAGTGTCTTTGACCTGTTCCCCGACGGCGGCACGACGACTGCCCCGTAGCGACGAATTGGTCTTTGACCCGCATGATCCCTTTGCGGGGATCACCAATGTAAGCGAAGCGAGGTCTGCCCGATCTGTGGCAGGCCTCGCTTTTTTATCGCTCAGGGTCTTGTGACGGCGCTGAGTCGTCCCCGAGCATGTTCCGCAACTGCGTACCGCCGCGTTGAGTCGTTTCACCGAATGAGATAATGATTCGACCGCCAGACACAAACAGTCTCTTCAGCAGAATCTGTAAGTGCGAACCGGGACGGCTACCGAGCCGCGGGCGGCGTTAATCATTCGGCGGGTTTTCCCTCCAATCCCTTGGCCCGGGGGCTGAACACCGGGGCACGCGACACGTGTCCGAGCCCCTCGACCCGCGTGTTTGGGTTGGGACGACAAGCCGTCACCTACATCGGGGGGCCATTACAATTTCATACCGTCTTGCGTGCATTCGGTGTTCGGGTGTAAAGCCTATAGGTATATGATGAGTGCTGCCGGTTCCGAGGGCTTCCAGTCGAACACCATCCCACCGTCGCCGATACCGCGGCGCAAGGTCGCCGTCGTCGCGGGCGCAGCGCTCGTGATACTAACCTGTCTGTTCGCCTTCGCTCAGCTTGACGACCCGCAGCGGGCGGGGCGGACCGGTACGTCGCCCGCGTGGGGTGTGTATCAGATCCTCTGGTCGCGTAATTACTGCGAAGAGCTCGACCACGAGTTGGCCTCCTTTGCCTCCCGACCGGCATACGTAATGTTCTTTCGCGACCTGGGTCGCCCCTATCCGAAAGGCCCGAACGCGTGTATCACCAAGCGCGGCGCGACGCCGATCATTTCCCTGGAACTCTGGTCATGGCACGATGGTGAGCGTGGTTCGTATCTTTCAGCCATCACGACGGGCAAATACGACCCATTTCTCCGTCAATGGGCACGGGATGCGAAAGCTGATGGTCGGCGGGTGCTCCTGCGCTTCGGGTTTGAGTTCAACGGAAACTGGTTCGGCTGGTGTGGCGACCCCGAGGCGTTCAAGAAAGCCTGGCGGCATGCGCACGACCTGTTCCGAGAAGTCGGCGCTGACAACGTGGAGTGGTTGTGGTCGCCGAACGTGGTGAGTTGCCCGGACAAACCGGGAAACGCCATCCCTCTCTATTACCCCGGCGATGACTATGTGGATTGGGTAGGTGTCGACGGCTACAACTTCGGTGAGCACCACGATGAATGGCACGGGTGGCAAAGCTTTGACGATGTCTTCTCCGCGACCCTGAACGATCTGCACGCGCGATACGCGGGAAAACCCATCATGGTCTCTGAACTCGGGTGTGCACCGGGCGAGGCCGGGCAACAGGCCACCTGGATTCGCGGTGCCTGGGAGAGTCTGCGACGCAGGCCCTATGTCAAAGCGGTGGTCTGGTTCAATTATGACAAACGCCGCGAACGCGAACCGAACTGGCGACTCGACGCCACGCCGGACTTGCTGCGCGCCTTCAACGAAACATTTGCCGCACCACGACCGGCGGATTAGAGCATTTATCGTTTTCATGTGCCGGTTCTGGAATACCCGAACCGGCATC
>CAZWWW010000340.1:0-4146 GCA_964637715.1 uncultured Phycisphaeraceae bacterium
GCGACCCGACCAACCACTTCGTCCTTGTGCGACGGATTGTGGGAAACGATGTGGTCTTGGCGGTCGATCGATTCGCCATCTATGATCGGCGTGTAACTCCGGCCTGATTCGCCGCGAACGTAGTCGAGGGCACCCCGCATCCTGTCGCGGTTCGATGGTGATGTGAAGTCGGTATGGGACGCATTGGTAAACGTCGTCATCGCTTCCTCCGGGTCGGTGTTGGCGTAGTAGCGCTTCGGCAGCGGCGCGCTCGGCTGTTGGGACACAACGGGATCGGCGAGCAGGCACAGGTACGCGCTGCGATCCTCGAAACTCTGTTTGAGAAAACCGTCGTTGGAGGTGTTTTCCAACAGACGCCGAATCAGATACCCCATACCGGGCATCAAATCGCCATAGGGGCAGTAGACGCGCACACACTGCCCCATACGCACCATGGCGTGCTTGAGCGGATCGCCCATGCCGAAGAGCGTCTGCACCTCATAGCGCGACGTCGGCACACCACGGTCCCGGGCATGGGCGAGCGCCACCGCCAGTGAACGAACGTTGTGGCTGGCGAACGCGGGGCGAACAAGATCCACCCGCTCCAGCAACATCTCTGTCATGCGTTCATAGCAGGCGTCGGTTTCCCATTTGCGCGTCCACACCGGGGGCGTTTTGTAGTTTTGCACCGCAGCGGCGGTCTCGGCGTCCCAATAGGCACCTTTGACCAGCCGGATCGCAAACGGCGTGCCGCGCCGGGTCCCCCACTCAAGCAGCCTGGAAAGATCGCGCACGGCTTCGACAAGATAAGCCTGCAGCACGATGCCGACGTCTTGCCAGTTGCGAAACTCATCCTCCATGAGCAGTTGCTTGAACAGCTCGAGTGTCAGCGCCCGGTGTTTGCACGACTCCATATCAATGTTTACGAACACGCCGCTATTCATAGCGTGGCGAAAGAGCGGACGCAAGCGAGCTGCGACCGAGCCGATCGACCCTTCGGGATCAATGGCATCAAAATGTGGATCGAGCCCCGACAGTTTGATCGACAGGTTCACGCGCGGCATCGGACCTCGCGCGCTGCGGTCGATGGTGGGGCGCTCCGACCACCCGGACGCTACGGAAGCGAGGCGGTCAATCAATTCGTGGTAGGCGCCGGCGTAGGCGTCTGCGCGGGCAAAGCTGGTGGTCGACTCGCCGAGTACGTCGAGCGTGAAGCCCATGTTGTGACGGCGAAGGCGTTCAAGTGTCTTGATGACACTTGGGATGTCGTAGCCGGTGATAAACCGGCCCGCCATCTGCGTCGCCCCGGTTCGCGCGGCCGCGCCAATGATTCGTTCGCGAAACGCCTGCGCGAGACCCCGCGCTACCGCCGCGTACGCGACGCGGGGAAGACGTATCTCGTTCGGGTCGAAGTACTCTTCCAGATGCCGCCTGATGTCCCGGTCGGTCTGTAGCGCGGGCAGGCAATCCACAAACTGAAACGCACGCCCCCGAAGTCGCTCTTCGTGATCCAGGACGCGGGTTAGCTGCTCCGTCCACCACGCCGTTTGCCACATGCGCGGCCGGGCGGATTCGGCGTGGGCGAAAATCTCGAGTCCGATCTCTCGCACGTGCTCGTTGAAGGCCCGGATGTCTCGTCGTCTGTTCATGATTTCAACGCCGGTTCAGACTAAGCTTTGGTCCCGTGTAGCGGTCGTTGAACACCCGCACAAAGATAATCGGCGCGCCGCGATGGATCCTTCGGCCTACCGGTTTCGTTTTCAAGAACATTGGCACGTCTTGTGCCGTCTGACCAACAACCGACCATAACAAGCGTTGTACGATTGAGCTATGACCGGACGATCTTCGCCTGCTCCATCGACCAACGTGGCTGGATCGTCCACCGCGCTATCGACTACGTTGTACTGCGGAATCGTTTGTTGCCAAGGGCGTTTTTGGGTTTGAGGGGGCGAATCGTGTAGCCGTGGGTAGCGCGGCGCACCAAGCGTGGCCAAAGCCTCAAACCGGAGCGCGAACGTTGGTCGATCCTGCGATGAGCAAAGGGACAGAGTGGTCAGACCGGGTAAGCACTTACCTCGGTGGACCGATGCGCGTGGTCCGCGTGACGCCGCCGGCAGTTTCCGTCGGCGACGGTGTATGGGACAGTTCGCACAGCGTATGCCAAGCTGCGGTAGCCCGATCCAGCAGACCCATGCCCTGCAACGCCAGCGCGAGATTGGCCAGGTAGTCGGTATTGGCCGGATCACCTTGATGTGCCCGATCGAACCGATCGAGCGCCCGGGCGAACTCACCCCGGTCCGCGAAGATCAGCCCGAGCTGGTAATGCAGGTCGATCGATTCGGCGTCGAGGTCCAGCGCCCGCTCGAAGAGTTCCTGCCCTGCCTCGGGTTGTCCGACGTCGCGCAGTGTGAGCCCTAGTTTCACAAGTGCCTTGAGATAGGTCGGATTGATGCGCAAGGCGTGTTCAAAGGCCTTTCGCGCGCCGTTCAGGTCGCCGCCGTGTCTGAGGAGCACACCGAGACGATAATACAGGTCGGCGTGATGGGGATGTTGTTCGATCGCAGACTGGAGGCGTTCGATCTGCCGTTGGATGAGCGCGTCAGTGTGGCTATCCGGTGGTCCGTCTGGAAAGCTCGCCGTCATGGACGGAGAAAGGTAGCGATCCAATTGGTTAGCGGCTGATACCGTCAACTCCATCCGCGCCATTTCGCTGAACAAGAGCGTGCTGTTGGGCTCGATCTCACCGGCCAATTCAAGGCAATCCCGGGCCTCATCAAGTTGATTCAGCGCCTGCCGGGCCACGCCCAATCCTACATAGGCGGTTACGATGCGGTCGTTGATCTCCACCGCGCGAGCGAACGCCCGGGCGGATGCTTCAAAGGCGCCGGCGCGCAGGTAGGACGTGCCCATCTTAACCTCGGCCTCGAGGTAATTGGGATCCAGTGTCGCGGCGCGTTCATAGGCTTCCAACGCCGCCTCCTCAGCACCGCGCCGCATGTGGACGTCGCCCAGACGTACGTGCAGATCGGCGCATTCAGGCCGCTCTTCGACAAGACCGTGTAGCACCTCAACCGCCTCGTCGAATCGACCGGCGTCGACGTAGGTCGATACGAGATCCTCTTTGATCTCCCAGCCGTCCGGCTCCAACGATATGGCGTATTCGTAGCGCCGCGCCGCATCCTTGAATCGCCGCGCGCGGACATAGAGATTCGCCAGGGCCAGTTGCGCGGCGACATCAGCCGGCTCGCACCAGCACAGATGTTCGTACTCCGCGATGGCTTCCTCGATCCGGTCGCTGCGCAGATAGATGGCTGCCAGGCGTTCGTGCGGGTTGCGCAGGTCCGGTTCGAGTTCGAGTGTGGACTCATAGGCGGCGATCGCGCCGGGCGTGTCACCGATCTTTTCCAGGCAGAACCCTAGCGCGAAATAGGTAGCTCCGTCGGGACCGTGATCGCGCAGGCTGCCGCGCAACTCGTCCACCGCGTCGTGTGTACCTCCCAGTTCATCCAGGGCGCAGGCGAGCCCGACGCGTGCCGTTTGATCGTCGGGCGCATCCCGGAGGGTGCGCCGAAACGCATCCCGCGCCCGACTGAAATGGCGATCGGCAAGGAAGCGCACCGCCAGAGCGCGGCGGGCGCTCGCCGAAGTGGAATCGCGCTCGATACGCGCTTCCAGTTCGGCGGTGGAGAAGTGCCCGTCGTCGTGGAGGCGGTCTCTAAACGCGGCTGCCAACTCCGAGAGCAACCCTCGGCCCAGGATTTCGAGAAGATACGACATTCCGTTGCCTCGCTGCGGTTATGCCGAGAGTGCCGCGAGCGCCTGGCGCGCGGCTTCGTATCGGTTGTTAATGACCAGCGCCCGGGCATAGGCGTCCCGTGCTTTTAATACACGGCCTTGATCGCGGTACAGATTGCCCAGCATATAATAGACGTCTGCGTACTCAGCCCCGAGGCGTATGGCTTGTTCCAGGCGGGTGGTGGCGTCGGCGCGGCGGTCCGTTTTCACATACAGTCGGGCCAACTCGATCAGTGCCCGCGTAAACGTCGGTTCGATCTGTATCGCGCGTTCGTTCTCGGCGATGGCGGCGTCGCGCTTGCCCAGACGATCGAGCAATCGACCGCAGTGAAAGTGCATTTCGGCATGCTCGGGCTGGCGCTCGAGCGCCCG
>CAZWWW010000341.1:0-4144 GCA_964637715.1 uncultured Phycisphaeraceae bacterium
CATCATCTGCCTACCGATGCCTGCCACTTGACACACTCAGGCGCTAAACAGATACGAAAAATCTTGAGTCAATCCAGCGCTGTCATACTAGTCTAGTGCTTTGTCTCACCTTGTTTTCTGGGTGGCATGGGCAAGCAGCAGCTTGTCCGTGTTGCTTCGGGGACAGTCACGGGCAAACAAGTTTTCCCATGCCACCCCGCGACACTCATCAATTGAGCTGTGTCGGCGTACTAGCCCCATGACTCGCCAGTTCAGGGCTTGCCGAGCAGCCGCTTATGCAGACTGCTTGTCCTGCAGGACCTACGGACGTCGGTAGCGACCGGATGGGTTTACGCGAGGTTTCGTTTCGGCAGCGCGGCGGACTTCCTCGAGGTCGATACCCTGAACGATTTCGATTATATCTCGGAAGCCGTTGAACCGATAGGCGATCATCTTCGACTCACTATTGTCGATCACATACAGGAAATCTTCATCGACCTGATTCAGACTGCCGACCGTGAGAATATAATCTCCGGCGACGAGCGTCATGCCGTCAGCTAGCGCCGGTGCGGGCCGACTTTGAATAACAATCAGCCCGACAAGCAACATCACAGCCGTCGTGGACAACACGCCGATAGCAAAGTTTTTTGAGTCGATCATGTTCAGTTTCCGCTACGGGTTGCCGCCTGCGCCGTTGCGACCAAAGTCCACCGCCAGATCGCGTACGTCGGCGTGGACCACTTTTTTCCCCTGCGCCGAAGCGGGGTGGAAGGCGTGGAGCTTTCGAGAGGAAAGATCGAGCGCATACAACACGTCGTAGCTCTGTCCCGCGGCCTTGGCGGTGACGCACACGAATCCGTTGCGGCGCCCGCCGGTCTGTGCAAACGCGCGCGGGAGCGCTACGATCGATCCGAGGAGCAGGGCCAATAACAGCAGGTTCGCTCCGGCAAGTAAGGCGATCGCCGTCCGTTTGGTCATTATGATATCTCCTACGGTGAACAGACCGCCCTGCCGCGGCAGGAACGAAACAGGTTCAATAAACTTTGACCGCCGCTACAACGCGATGACCGCTGCCGCCTGCGGGCAAGGTCCGAAGTTCTATCCCGTCTCCGACATTTCCAGGCAGGTTACTTCGCATGGTGCGATCGCTTGGGATTGATAAACGCGGTAATGCACACCAACAGAACCAGCGCAATCGCAACGACCCACGTGACTACGCTGCCTTCCGCTTCCGGGATTCTGGCCGGCTCCTGGGCGAGCGCGGGCTGCGCCACGGCGGAACAAACGCACATCACGATCGCTATTCTTGACGTCCACCGGTTCATAGGCTCTCGATCCTCCCGCTCATGTCGCTACGGCTGGGCCATGCCCCAAGCACCCTGCCTCTTTGGATTGTAGGCCGCCCGGTTGCGTTGGTAAAGAAGCGCACGGGTCGCGGCGCTTCGAAGGTATACCGTTTCTTCTCGTCTTACGCACATCGAGTCGTCTCGCGCGCACCGAGCCGGTCCGCCGGTATTACGACATCGGCAACGGTCTGACCAGGTCGCGAAACGTTTTGTTGGGCAGGGTGACGGTGTTCCATTTGGGCGATCGTTCATGGGCGTGGGCGGCGTAGTCCGAGGCGGAAATGCCGAGAAACGCGTAGTATTCCCCGCGAAACGCGTGCAGTTCCGATGTCGGCTCCCGCTTCAGCGTGCCGCAGATCCAGTAGACAAATACCAGCAACGCCTCGAAATCCCTGCCGAACACCCCCTGCCAGCGGCTCAAACCATCCAGGTCTTCCCGGGTGACCCAGTTTTCCCAGTAACGCCGCCCGGACTTGCCTTCGTAGGGAAATTTGCGTCCCTTGACGTCCACGAGCCACGCGCCGCGACCTGGCGGATACACGAGAAAGTCAAAGGACTTGATCCGGGCGCCGGAGAAGATGGCCTTGCGTTTTTCGTCCACGGGCACATAGGGCCAGCCACGGGATCGGACATAGTCTTCAAACGCCGCCTCATAATGGATGTGCCGCTGCGCCATGGCTGTCCAGTCTACGGAGTGGGCAGCACGAGCGAGGATACATGCCGCTGCCCGCCCACGTCATAAATAGTGAACTCGACACGCGTGCTACCGGTCGGGTTCACTTGGTCGCCGTCCGGTTCATAGGTAACCTGATAATACCCGCCGGGATCGGGTCCGGCGAGCGAAAACCCCGGTCTGCCCGGGCGATCAATATATATGGAGGTGGCGGTGCCGTCATCGCGGAGGATTCGCATCACGCCGCTCTCCGGATCCAGCTCGAGCGGTGGTCTGGGAATCGAGAGCGCGATGCGGGTCTGATACACATCGAGGGTGACGCGGTCGCCGGCGACGCGGCGATCCGGCTCCTCGTAGGGGCTTGTGCTCTGGAGCCATTCACTCTGAACCTGGATGAAGTCGCGGTTGCCGCGCTGTTGAAACACCGCCGCGTCGGCACTAATCGACGTGCCGGGTTTGACCTTGTCGAAGCGGTGGACAAAGCTAAAGTGCCCGGCTTCGTCCGGTTCGGTTTCGATACGACTACCCCCGACGTAGAGCACGCCGTATTCGTCGACGCTATAGGGAGGTACGAACCGATCCAGGACGTCGGTAAGCACGAAATCGAACTGTACGGTCTCGCCGACGTGGACCTGTTGGCGCCGGGCCATCGACCAGGCGCGACCCTGAGGTCGCGGTCCCGTATTCGTTGCGAGTGAGCCCGATGTGCACCCGGTGATCGCCGCACTCAGGCAGCATAGACAGAACCATCGCCCCACCGGCGTACGCGGACCGGTTGGGCTACAAGGTGCGCAGGGAGACCAGTGCAGCCGCCGCGCCGTTCGATTTCTTGGTTCGCGCTGAACGGCGCCTCGTCGAAGCCGCGTAGTCCTTGGTAAGCCGGCGTCCCGTCTTTTCGGCGTAGAACGCTTCGATTTGTTTGCCATGGGTAAACAGATGGTCGTAGCCGTAGTCTGACTCGCTGTAGTCACACGCCCCGGCGTCATATTCCGCGCAGATGCGCGGGCGCGACTCATAAACCATACACCGATTGTCCTCTCCCAGATGCTTACAGCGCGTACGTATCTGGATATACCAGTCACCTTCTTCGACGAAAATCGAAATGCCGTCGTGGAGAAGATACCAACGCATGTCGTCGTAGTCGCGAACGGTTTTGGGTTTGTCGATGGGCAGCGCGAGGTAGTGACAGCAGGTGGCTGCACAGTGTTCACATTGAATCGATCCCATCGTTTCATCCCAGAGAAAACGCCCCGTCCGCGCGGTTCCATGTACAAAACTTGCCAGAACCCCGCCCCTACCGAAAATGGATTATAGAACGAGTCTTCGGGCGGTCAATATACCGGCGACCCGAGCAGACCACCAAGACGACGGGCGGTGCGCGACGATGCGAATCATTGGGGGCAAGTGGCGATCGCGGAAGCTGGTTCGACCGGACAGCATAAAGACAAGACCGATGCCGGACCGCGTCAAGGCCGCGGTTTTTTCGATGCTCGGTGCCTACTATGATTGCCCGGGTGGACTCCCCCCCCTTCTGGCTGCGGACGTCTTCGCGGGCGGCGGGTCGATGGGGTTGGAAGCGTTGTCGCGCGGTGCACGGTTTTGTTCGATGTTCGAGCGCGGACCGTCGGCGCTGCGGGCGTTGGAGCGGAACATCAAAGCCCTCGATGCGGCAACTCAAACGGAGATTGATCGGCGCGACGCGTGGCGGGTGGGCACACGAACCGGCGACGGTCAATCCTTTGACCTCGTCTTTCTCGACCCGCCCTACCGCGACTCAGCCGATACGACGGAACACGGGGCCGTGCGCCAATACCTTGGGCGCTTGGCGACGCTGAACGATGGAGGCGGGCTTGTGGTGTTGCACCATGAGGCGAAACAGAGGTTCATCCTTGATCCCGGCGACGCCTGGCGGATCATCGACGAGCGGCGCTTCGGAAGCAGCGCGATAACCCTTTTGGGGGGGCAGGAATGAAAGGGGCGAGGCGGTCAGCGAAAGAGGCGGCGATGGCGGCGATCACGCGACTGCGCCAGGCCGGACACGTAGCGCTGCTCGCCGGCGGATGCGTGCGCGACATGCTGCTGAAACGCACCCCAAAGGACTACGACGTCGCCACCGACGCCCCACCCGAACGCGTTCTGGCGTTGT
>CAZWWW010000342.1:0-4141 GCA_964637715.1 uncultured Phycisphaeraceae bacterium
CAAACCTACCCCGTAGCCCGACGCAATCCGTTCAACAACATCTCCGTAAGTTTCCGCGCAATTTCCTCCGGTGTCATGGGTCCGTCCGGGCGATACCACTGGTAGATCCAGTTCATCGACGACAGAATCAGCAGCGTCGCGAATTTCTCGTCCATGTCAGCCAGCTCGCCCTCCTGAATCCCATCGTGAACGAGCCCGCGAACAAGGCCCTCATACTCATCGCGCCGGGCCCTGAACAGGCTCAGTCTCGGTTCGGAGAGATGCCGCCACTCCGTCGAATAGATAGCCGCCGACCGCGCGCTACCGGTAATCACCTTGACATGGGCAGCCACTACGCGCCGCAGCTTCTCTATCGTAACCAGATCAGAACCCAGAATCGGTTTGACAGCCCCGAAAAAACGGTCGGCTGCATCCGATACGATGTTCCACAAGAGTTCTTCCTTCGTCTCAATGTGAGCGTACAGGCTGCCCGGTTTGATCTCGAGCGCTTCGGCGATGTCCCGCACACTCGTAGCCTCATAGCCGCGCTCGGAGAATAACCGCTCCGCCACGTCCACAACCTCCTGCTGTTTCGCCGTCGCATCCGTCACATCCGAACCTCCACAACCTAACTAGCGCTAGCCTAAATTATAGCTTTCCCCTGCTCAGCAGGCAAGCCTCGAAACGCGCCTGGTTTCGAAGAACACGCCGCTCTAAGTCTAAGTCTAAGGGGGTCTAAGGGGGCCCATGGTTTGGCAGGAACGAAACAGGTTTGGCAGAGCACCTTTAGAGCAAACGCGCCCCATGGTCGGAGACAACTATGTGGCTGACTGGCGTAGTACGCCCGTGGTCGACTACAACGGGGCGCGTTGTGGATTGTTCTAAACAGTCATCCGCTCGCCACCCGGTTCAGGCGTTTCGCAATCCTTTCTCGATCCACCGATGAACCACGGCGCATTGGAACACTTCGCCACGTCGATACGCCACCAGAATACTTGAATCTGGTCTTCCTGAACATGCGGTAAAACCCCAGCATGACTCGTGCCTCAGGAACTCTTGTCGGCAGCATCGAGCGGGGTACACTATGAGCGCAGGGAACAAAACGTGTCGACCGGTGCGTGACCGGAATGTGCGGTTTACTCTTATCATGTCGGGCTCTGAACAGATGGATCGGCAACACATCCACCCTTCCGGTCGTCGGTTTGAGAGCGGCGACTATTCCGCAACTCACGCCGAACGCTTTGCCGCCCGGTATGACGACGGCATTCGCGCGATCAAGGTGGACAAAGTGCTCGGCTACCTCGGCGAAGTGCGCGGACGCCGTCTGGTCGATCTTGGGTGTGGCATCGGCTACTTCGCTTCGACGCTTACGGATCGCGGGGCCTGCGTCGTGGCGTGCGATTTCGCGGAGGCGATGGTCGACAAGACCCAACAGCGATACGCCGACAAGTTTCCCCTGGTTCGCGCCTCGGTCGAGAACCCGCCTTTTCGCGATGCGTGCTTTGACGCGGCTCTGCTGCTGGATGTGTTCGAGCACCTGTACAACCCGCAAACCATGCTGACCCACGTCTTTCGCCTGCTGAAACCGGGCGGGCGTCTGGTGCTCACCACCGACCGCCCCGGGTTCCAACTGGGCGGTATTCCCTTAAAGCACGTGCTGAGGAGGATCGGTCCGCTGCGCAGGCTCTATCGGGCGCTGTCCAAAGAAGCGGCCTACGAAACCCCGTTGTGTACGCATGTGCATGAATACGGTGTCGACGAGGTGATTCGTATTGTCGAAGGGGCGGGGTTCATGGTGGAGGCATTCGACACCTATCCGAATCGTGCGCGCTATGGCCTTACCGGCCGGGCGATCGAACTCGTTGGTCGAGGACCGCTGCGAAAGTACAAATGGGAATACGCGATCTACGCGTTCAACAAACCGATGCACGCGCTCCCATAACGCTTGTACCAACCAGTCTCGATCCGTGCCAGTATTCGTAACGTCCTACGTCGTCTTCGGCAGCCAGTGCGTGCATGACCGGGATCGTTGCGGGCAGCGCAAAGATTCTCTTCGCTCTTTATGCGATCGACCCCGCCGCATGGACGAAGGCAATCTTTATGCTCCCGAAGGAGACATGCCGCCTGTTCCGTCGTAAGCGGTGCAACGCATACCGGGAATCAGTTCGACGGCGTACCGTTGATTACGAACACCCGGTTTTTCCCCGCGCGTTTGGCGTTGAGAAGTGCTTCGTCCGCGCGGAGCAGCAGCTCGTGGCGCGTTGTCGCATCCCAGGGAAACGTGGCCAATCCGCCGCTAATGGTCAGCGAAACATTGCCTGGCGATTCGTTCTGAGCAAGGAGCGCTGTGGACTCCTCGGCGTCGGAATCGGCCTGGTCGAGATGTGCCTGGCGCAGTGCGTCGCGCACGCGGTCAAGTACGGCGAGCGCGCTTTCGGGGTGCTCGGACCCTTGCGAACGCGGGCCTTGCGGATCCCAGAAGACAACGGCGAATTCATCACCGCCCAGGCGCGCTACCACATCCTGCGTTCGACACAACCGGCGAAACGTCTGCCCCACGGTTCTGATGATCCGATCACCCACGTCGTGCCCCAGGCGGTCGTTGAAGTCCTTGAAGTTGTCGATGTCGAAGATCAACGCCGTAACGGGCAAGCGGTCACGTCGGGCGCGCTCAAGAATGCAATCCAGCTCGGCGTACAGGAACCGGCGATTCGGAAGCCCGCTGCATGCGTCCGTATCCGCCAGGTGTCGCAAACGGCGGTGCTTCGACGCCGTGGTCAACACAGCACCGGCCAGCGAGGCATAGCGCGTAAGTTTTTCGGCGTCACCCGGCGTATACGCCCCTTCGGTTCGGGCGCCGAGTGTCAATTGACCTATGACTTCCGTACCGTTCACCAGCGGTGCCGAAAGGACCGGGTGGACGACAACATCGCCGCTGGTAGCCACCGCCCCTTCGACGATCACGGTGACACCGCCCGCTTTTACCGCCCGGCGCAGGGTGGAGGCTAGCCGTTCGAGTAGCTCTGTAGGTCGACCATCAATGCCGGAGAACAGGGTGCCCAGTGCTTCGAGTTCATCCATCGACGCAACCGGCGGCGCCGTCGACGTTTCATGGTTGGAGCCAGTACCCGGTCGGGCATACCCGATGGCTCGATCCAGTTCTGCGCGATCGAGGGGTAGGAGCAGATAATCATCCGCCACGCGCTCGACCAACGCACGGGCGATGGGTTCATGCGCGGGCGCGCAACACAAGACGAGCTTGGCCTTAGATCCGATCGCTTCACGCAAACCGGCCACAGCCTCTTCAAGATGCACCAGGGTCGGATCGACGTGGGCGAGCGCCGCACGGACCGGGCGTCTCGTCGCTTCGGCAATGGCCGAGAGGTAAGTGGGACACGATTCAAGGGTGATGGCGGAATAATCGCACCGGAACACGTCGCGCCATGCGCGTTCGATCGCAGGTCCGGCGACAACGAGCACGCAGTCGCGGTCTTGCGCTGAAGATAAAGGTTGCGTTGATGAAATCATGCTCACGCCTCATCCTCATCCGCATCCGCATCGGGCGCACCGCGTTCGGGACCAAGGGAGGCCAAGTCGTCGCCGATCAGCGCGCGTAGCTCCTGCTCGGTGAGCAAGGGTTCATAGGGTTTCGCCGGACCGCGCGCCCCGGCATCGCCGGTCGCCTCCGTGTCGGTCTTGGGCGCGGTGCGATGGGGGCCCGCGCGTCGTGGTCCGCCGAAAAAAAAGAATACACATACTGCAAAAACCAACTATTCAACATATTACTATAGCCAATCATGCTACTGCGCCCTACGGTGTTGCAACTATGGAAGTATTAAAAAATCTCAAATACCATAAAGAAATCAGGAAAAAAATTCGCTACTCTTCTGATATTGCAACAGCTATTGACAATGTTATTTGGAGAGGAGATGCCGGCTTTTTATCAAAGTCTGCTTTATATATAATTCCAAAAAATAGAAAGAAAAGAGGAAGAGATTGGATAGAAATAGACCCAAAACTTTACAAGCCTATTATACAAGCCTATGTCATTTCAAATCATGGATTGCACAATGATAATGCTATGAAATTTTTACATTTCCTTGAATCACCACAAGGTCAAAAAATATTTCGGGACAACGGATACAAAAATATCGCACCAAAC
>CAZWWW010000343.1:0-4106 GCA_964637715.1 uncultured Phycisphaeraceae bacterium
GGATACGCGAATGACCGTCGCTACGCACCGTCTTGATTACCGTTTCCAGATCGACATCTTTGGACAGGGCCACAATGTCCGTCCGCGGCGTCATGATCTCCTCGACACGCATGTCGGTCAGCTCGATGACCGATTCGATCATCTCCTTTTCTTCCTCGTCGACCGCGCCGTGAATCTCACCCTCGCTCACCGCGTGAAGGATTTCCTGCTCCAATTCGTCCGCAAACGATTGCGCATCCCGTTGCGGTACGCCCGAAAGACGGCGAATCAGGGGGTCAAACACGGAAAGAACGACGAGCAGCGGCGTACACACCCATCGGAAGAATCTCAACAAAGGAAGGCATCGAACTACGAGCCACGCGCCCGAATACCTGGCCCACGCGTTGGGGATGGCCACGCCGAACACGAGCACGAGCGCCCACGCCGCGGCGCACTCCACCGCGAAACGCAAGAGTGAGACGCCCGGCGGCGTCCGTTTGATTTGAAGGAACAACACGCCTGAAAACAGCAGCGCCACCACGAGAGAACGCAGCGCCGCGGTCGCCAGCACATACCGGGGACGATCCGCAACGAAACGCGCCAGCGCATCCTCACGCCGCGCCAGTTCAAACTGCTCGGCCATGCGTGCGCGAGATGGGGTTCGCAGCGCCAGATGAAGCGTTGACAGCCAGACAAGCAGCGCGACCACAACCAGCAGCCCGCCCCACAATAGCCACGCGTTCACTACGTCGTCCCGTGCAAGCGCATCTCACTTAGCCCGTCGTGCGCCCGCCTGCCGGCGCACGGTACGCTCCTCCGTGTCAACGTCCGTGCGGTGGTCCCCATCTCCCCGATATCGACACCCGGCTCACACCTCCGGTCGCCCGAACACAGGTCCGGTCCCCACGGCGGTCAACAGTTCATCCTCCATCGCGTGCATCCGCCGGGCGTCTTCTTCATCGTGATCGCCGTACCCGAGCAGATGCAGGACGCCGTGCAGAACATAAAGGCTTAGCTCGGCACTAAGGGCATGTCCTCGCGCGACCGCCTCGCGCTGCGCCGTGTCGCTTGACACGACGATCTCACCTTCAAGAGCAGGCGCCTGTTCGGCGGCGGTGTCTCCGGATCGACGCTCCACTGGGTTGCCGGTTGTTGCTGATCCATCCGAATCCGGAGTCCGCAGATCGAACGTGAGTACATCGGTGGGACCCGAATGCGAAAGGAAACGCTCGTTGAGTTCGGCGATCCGGGGATCGGAAACAACAGATACGGTAATCACCGCGCGAGTAACGCCGTGTCTTTGCAACGCCGTTTCAATCACCGTCTCCAACAACGCTGACGGCGTAGCGTCAACCGAATCGTCGGTGTTGATAGATATGTCGTAAGACGGTTCGTCGTCCATACCACCCATGCCAGAGCAAGCGCTACACAAGACCAGAGCTTGCTCTATGACAGATCAACCTTCCGCTTTGAGGCGAAAGAACGACCTGTTCCACGTTCTCTTACGACCGCTGATCCTGTCACGCACCGCCCATCCGGGACTGAAACCCCATCGCGCCCCATGCACCGTCAAACGCTCAGGCGCGCGGGCTCGTTGGAGACCTCCTTGGGCTTACGCGCTTTGGGATAACTCACGCGTCCATGATAGATGCTGCACAGACTCTTGACCAGCGAATCCTCCACCATGCGCACCTCTCGAAGCGTGATGTCGCAATCGTCCAACTGCCCGTCGTTCAATCGGTCCGTGACGATCTGATGCACGACGCTCTCGATACGACCCGGTGTCGGTTCCGGAAGGGCGCGAACCGCACCCTCAACACCATCACCCAACATCAACACCGCGGACTCGCGCGTGCGGGGTTTGGGTCCGGCATAGCGGAACTCGGTTTCCGGTACTTCGCGGTCGTGCCGTCCGGTGGCGATTTGCGCGTGTTTCTCGCTGGCTACGTAATGGAAATAACGGACGACAGTGGTTCCATGGTGTTCCGCAATGAACTGCCGCAACACCGACGGGAGCTTGTATTCCCTGGCCATTTCGAGACCGTCTTTCACGTGCCCGAGGATAATCAGCAGGCTCATCGTGGGGGCGAGCTTATCGTGCCGGTTCGCACCGCCCTCCTGATTCTCCGTAAAATAGTCGGCCTTTGGAATCTTGCCGATGTCGTGGTACAGCGCGGCGACCTGGGCGAGCAACCCGTTCGCCCCGATCCGGTCGCACGCCGCTTCCGCGAGCGTACCCAGCGCCAGACTGTGCGTGTAGGTGCCCGGCGCTTCGCGCGCCAACAATTGGAGAAGCTTCTTCGTCGGGTCGCGCCACTCCAGCAGGGTCAACGCGGTGGCGATTCCGAACCCGCGTTCAATAAACGGCAACACCCCCGACACCAACAGCGATGCCGTAAGCGCCGCGACACCCGCCCGCCAGGTATGCTGTTCGATAAACGCGCCCGTTGCCCCCGAGGCGAACCCGCCCGCCGCCGTTACCGCCATCACGGCGATCGCCGTGATGGCGCCGGTCGTTATCAACTTCGTACGCGTGCGGATTTCGTTGAGTTGGTACACAAAGACAACCACCCCGGTCAGCAGGGCGAGTAAGAACACGATATCGAAACCGATCGTGGCGGCGATCAACAGCGCCAGAATGCACATCGACCCCATGGCGAATCGGCGTTCGTTCGCGATGGCCGAAACCGCGGAGGCGAACAAGCACGCGCCGAGTACCGCCTCCGGTACGTCAGGCCAGCGCAGGTTAAGAAGACGCGCCACAAGAAACGCACCCAGCAGGACGGAAACGAACCCGAGCATACGTGCGGTTCGCTCGAAAAAACGCGGCTGATACAACCTGGCGTACACCACCAGCGCCAGGGCGATCGCCACGGCGATTACGCCCATGCCCAGCCGCTGAAGCATGATCTCCCGGCGAAGGGCGCGGGCGTTCTCATTGTCTTTCTTGAGAAACTCCATAAAGGCCGCGCGGTGCGCCCGGAGCAAGGCGTACGCGTCCGAACCAAGCACGCCCGGTTGGATAAACGGCTTACCCTTCAGATGCGTGGCCATGACAGGGGGCGTCGCTGTCTCCGCCGCGCGCATCGCCTGCTCGGTGCGCTGCTGGTCATAGATGATCGTAGGCTGGTCGCTAAAGACGTTCATCACCTCCGCTTCCACCAGCGATCGAAACTCAAAGGGGAATACGCGGGCCACTTCCGCCGCACTGCCGCGCAACGCTTTGCCGCGCCCCTGAGGAACCAGCTCGGCGTGCTCGATGCGCGTCTCCTGAGCGGCGCCCTCTGCGTTGGGCGTTACCAGAACGATGTAGTCGGTCGTGCTGGCGGGATCGCGCGGTTCCTGCACGAGTCCTCGAACAACGAACTGGCGTTCGAGCGGAAGCTTGTCAACCCACGCGAGGAATTCGGCGCGACCGAGATCGTCCGGCTTGTCGACCAGCTTCCGTAATCGGGCGTAGACTGTGGGATCAGCCGGAAGATTCATCTCCTTTAGCGCCGCGGCGAACGCCTCGAACGTTTCAGCCGCCGCCGCCGCCTGATACAAACGCCGGAGGTCGGCGCGAATGCGATCCGTTGTGATGCCCGCTGAATTGCGCGTATAATAGCTCGGGGTACTCGCGCGGGCGGCTTCCCGGGCTTTGCTGGTCTTGTCCTTATCCAGAACCTGAAAATCGACCCGGGCGTAAATCGGGCGGTCGATCCGCTGACCTACGGAGTATTCGATGGTGTTCTCGCCGAGCAGCGACACCGCGCCGACGGCCATCACAAACAGAATCGCCACCAGGACCGGCATTGAGCGCAGGCTATGAATCCACCCGGCGCGCCCCGGACCCGCGGTGCGCGCGAGGTGCTCCCGAATCGGGCGACGCCTCCCTCTTGCTTTTCCGAACCACCATCGCATGATCAGATGTCCCCTGGGAGCGGATTCGGGTCATTTGTGCCCGATACGACCGCCCCACGCAGTCGCGCAACCTCTTTTCAGCATATTGCCATCTTTGGGCAGGCGACTAAAGCATTTCCCGTTTTTGTGCGCCGAGCCGCGGGCTTTAAGCCCGCGCGATCTTCACGGTCTCGATGCCGGTTCGGGTGTCCAAGAACCGGCACATGAAAACGATAAATGCTCTA
>CAZWWW010000344.1:0-4096 GCA_964637715.1 uncultured Phycisphaeraceae bacterium
ACCAACGCCGCCCAACGCGAACAAACCGCAGTTTCACCACGTGGGTGGTATACCTGGTCGTCCCAAGACCAGCACCCTGCCAGAGACATGGACGTCCGACCCGGCTTCGTGTTCGTCATGGGCGAGCACGAAGCCGGTTAGTTTTGCGCGCCGTTCGTTCACAATAACCGGGCACACGCATCATCCGCGCCAAGTCCCACGTTTCATGGATTGTGCCCCTGCGGTCGTGCGGTCTGTTCCGCCGGCTGGTGGGGCATACAGCATCGCCTCTTATTGTGTATCGCCGAATCGAGTCGTGTTACCGGATGGAACAGTGATTCAACCGCTACACAATAATAGAGCTTGCTCTCGTTCGGGAACACAGAACCCTGCGGCTCATAAAGGGTTGTGAGAGTTCCGAAACGCGGTGCCGCCTTATTTCACGTGCGGTTTGTCGGGTTTGGGAACACCGGTGGGGTCCGGTTTGTCTGGGTCGATGTCCAGCGAACGCATGACGCCGGGGAGTTTTGAGCAGTCAAACTGATCGCGCCGCGCAAGTTGCGTCAACGCGCTCAGCACGACGTAGCGGTAATCGATTTCAAAGTGATTGCGCAGATCGGCCCGTGCGTCACTACGGCCGAATCCGTCCGTCCCCAGCGGGTACAGCCCATCCGGCACCCATCGCGCGATTTGGTCCGGCAAGAGCTTCATGTAATCGCAGGTGGCGATGACGGGGAACGGCTCACCGGAGAGCACCTCCGTGACGTAAGGCGTGCGCGGTTCTTGGCCAGGATGCAACAGGTTCCACCGTTCGCAGCTCAAGGCGTCGCGCCGGAGCTGCGTATAGCTCGTTGCACTCCACACGTCGGCGGCTACGCCGAATTGCTCGTCGAGCACTTCCTGTGCCTTGATCGCATCACGAAGAATAGCCGCACTGCCGAATAGGTGCACACGCGGTTTGCGACCCGGATCGTTCGCGGCGCGAAACTTGTACAACCCCTTAAGCACGCCTTCTTCGACGCCGGCAGGCATGGGCGGATGGACATAGGGTTCGTTTTGCACGGTCAGATAATAAAGCCCCGGCTCACGGTCATGGTACATCCGCTTGATGCCGTCCTGTACGATCAGCGCGACCTCGTACCCGAATGCGGGGTCATAGGTGATCGCGTTGGGAACCGTGCCCGCCAACACATGGCTGTGCCCGTCCTGATGCTGCAATCCCTCGCCCGCGAGCGTGGTTCGACCCGCCGTGCAGCCAATGAGAAATCCGCGTGCCCGGATGTCGCCGGCTGCCCAGATGCTGTCGCCGATTCGCTGGAACCCGAACATGGAATAGAAGAAAAAGAACGGGATGGTGTTGATGCCGTGCGTGACGTTAGCCGTGCCCGCCGCGGTGAACGACGCCATCGAACCCGCTTCGGTGATGCCCTCTTCGAGCAACTGACCGTCTTTGCTCTCACGATAATACAACAGCAGGTGTGAATCCACCGGTTCGTATTTCTGTCCTCCGCGCGCATAGATGCCGTACTTCCTAAAGAGTGCATCCATGCCGAACGTACGGGCCTCGTCGGGGATAATGGGGACGATGAGGCGTCCGAGTGTCTTGTCGTCCATCAAGCGTGTCAGCAACCGTACCATGACCATGGTGGTGGCCGCCTCGCGGTCGCCGCTGCCCGCCATAAACTCCTTGAAGATGCGCGCGGGGGGTTGATCGAGCACCGACACGCGAATACGCCGACGTGGTACGAATCCGCCCAGCGCCTTCCGCCGCTCCATGAGGTATTGGAACTCGTCGCTGTCTTCACCCGGGCGGAAAAAAGGCGCTTGTTCCAGGTCTTTGTCGGGGATCGGAATATCGAACCGGTCGCGGAAATCGCGGAGTTCGTCATGACTGAGCTTCTTTTGTTGATGGGTGACGTTGCGCCCTTCGCCCGCTTCACCGAGCCCGTATCCTTTGATCGTGCGGGCCAGAATGACGGTGGGCTGACCGCGGTGATGAACGGCCTCGTGGTAGGCGGCGTGTACCTTGACCGGATCATGACCGCCCAAACGAAGTTTCCGAATCTCCTTATCGCTCAAATGTTCGACGAGCTTGAGCAACCGCGGATCGGTGCCGAAGAACTTCTCGCGCGAATACGCCCCGGACTCGACGGTGTATTTCTGCCATTCCCCGTCGACGGTCTCGGCCATCCGGTCAACGAGTATCCCGGATGTGTCGGCTTCGACAAGCGGATCCCAGTCCTCCCCCCAGATGACCTTGATGACATTCCAACCCGCACCGCGAAACGCGCCTTCGAGTTCCTGAATGACGTTGCCGTTTCCCCGTACGGGACCATCGAGGCGTTGGAGGTTGCAATTCACGACGAATGTAAGATTGTCAAGCTCCTCGCGCGCCGCCAGTGTGATCGCCCCGAGCGACTCCGGCTCGTCCATCTCCCCGTCGCCAAGAAACGCCCAGACGCGCGAACGCGTCGTGTCGACCAGTCCTCGATCGTGGAGGTAATGATTGAACCGTGCCTGATAGATCGCGGTGATCGACGACAGACCCATCGAAACCGTTGGAAACTCCCAGAAATCAGGCATCAACCACGGGTGGGGATACGACGACAATCCGCCGCCCTTGGCCAGTTCTCGCCGGAAGTTGTGCAGGTGGTGTTCGTCCAGGCGGTGCTCGAGGAACGCCCGTGCATAGATGCCGGGTGCAGCGTGTCCTTGGAAGAATATCTGATCGCCGACTTCATCCTCGGTGTGGGCTCGGAAAAAATGATTGAACCCGACCTCAAGCAACGTCGCGGCTGAGGCGTAGGTTGAAATGTGTCCGCCGATACCCGGTGAGCGCAAGTTCGCCTTAACCACCATGGCCATCGCGTTCCAACGAACCAAACTCTTAATCCTTCGTGCGATCGCGCGGTCTCCGGGATAGGGCACCTGCCGGTCCCGTGGGATCGTATTCACATAGGGCGTATTCGCTGAGAACGGGGCTACCACACCGTGCCGCTTACCCCATTCAATCAGGCGATTCAGCAGGAACCGGGCACGCGGCGAACCTTCGGATTCGACAACCGAGCGCAGCGACTCGACCCACTCTTTCGTTTCGGTCTTGTCCGCGTCGTGTGTTTCGGGGCGATTCATCGTTTCAAGCATACCTCATGCTCCTTTGATCTTCCACCCAACCTGAGTGGAATGGGTTTGTTGGCGTGGGTGTCATTTGACGCTGCGTGTGGTTCGCCCCCCCGACGAGTGACGAGGCTGACTACTACGCTCACGGTGTCCTGCCGATCGGAACACGCTCCGGCGCGAGATCCTGCCGGCACATGGTTCACCGACGGTAGTGTCGGCGGCGGCCGATACCTGCCGGGGCAGGGAGATACGCTGTTGGGCTTATCGACGTTCTCCCTCTTTTTCTTGTGTAAACGGCCCGGTGTCGGTGCGTTGCGGGCGGGGAGGTTGTCCTTGAACAGTGTCGCTCTGTCTGATAGTGTCAACCGGGAAGCGTGGGGATTCTGATCGCGGTTGCGCAGCGGAGGGAGTAACCCTATGGCGGAGACAACCGGCAGTGGCGGTGCCAACGTAAGCGTATTGTTGATCGAAGACGATGCGGAGGTAGCCGGCGCGGTTGTAAACGGATTGTCGAGCAAAGGATTTCGCGTCGCACATGCGGTTTCGATCGCGGACGGCGCGCGCCGTGTGGCCGAGGGTCATTGGGATGTCCTGGTGCTCGATCTCACACTTCCAGACGGGGATGGTTTGGATTTAGCGGCGCACCTGCGCGCCTCAGGCCAATCCGTTCCGATCCTCATGCTCACCGCCCGAGACAGCGTACCGGAGCGATTGGCGGGGTTCGAGCGCGGGGCCGACGACTATCTCGGCAAGCCGTTCGATCTGGACGAACTCGCCGCCCGGATTCTTGTGATCGCCCGACGGGCGCGCGGCGCGGATCGACACCTGCTTCAGTATGCCGACGTTCAACTCGATCTGCTGACGCGAAAAGTCAAACGACCCAATCTCGAAGCCACCCTCTCGGATCGCGAGGCGGAGTTGCTTGCGTTTTTTATGCGCCATCCGGAGGAGTCGCTGCACCGCGACCGCATTCTGGAGCAGGTCTGGGGTGATGAGA
>CAZWWW010000345.1:0-4083 GCA_964637715.1 uncultured Phycisphaeraceae bacterium
AGGGGAGGGGGGGGGCCCCCCACCCGCCGCCCAGGCCGCGCCCTCCCATCAAACCTCGACCCATTGATAGTCCCGACCTTATTGGGGACCACCGTTCCCTTG
Source organism: uncultured Phycisphaeraceae bacterium (assembly GCA_964637715.1). GTDB lineage: Bacteria > Planctomycetota > Phycisphaerae > UBA1845 > UBA1845 > CAZWWW01. Next base: position 103 of record CAZWWW010000345.1, read on the forward strand.
TCATCACGCTTCACCTCAAACCGCACGCGCTGCCCCTTGCCCGAAGCGGCGTCGTACGGCAGTACATTGGAAAGATGGATCGGCGCTTCCTTTTGAACCCGACCGCCCTGCGGATTCCGCCGCGTCGGTCTAACGTGGCGAAACACGACGTTCACGCCCTCCACAACCACGCGCCGACGCTCGCGATCCACATGGAGCACCTTGCCGCGCGCCCCTTTGTGATCGCCCGCGATCACCATAACCACATCGTTTTTGCGTACATGCGCCGCCATGTTTGTCCCCAGAGGCTCAGCCCTGCGCCGTCTCTTACACGACCTCCTCGGCGAGCGAAACAATCTTCATAAAGTTCCGCTCTCTCAGTTCACGCGCCACAGCCCCGAAAATGCGCGTCCCGCGCGGCTCGTTCTTGTCGTCCAACAGCACCACCGCGTTGCTATCAAACCGTACATAGCTGCCGTCGGCCCGGCGCGACGGCGATTTCATCCGCACCACGACCGCCTTGGCCTTTCGACGCTTGGAGCGATCCTTGCGATCCGTCCCACCGGAAAAATCGCTGTTCGGAAGCGCCTTTTTGACCGTCACCAACAAAATATCGCCCAGACCAGCACGGCGCAGTCGGCGCTTGCCCCTGCCCGAGGAACTGCCTTTGTAGACGTCGATCACCATCGCCTGCTTCGCGCCGGTGTTGTCGGCCACGTCAACCATGGTCTGCATTTGGATCATAGATCACAGTCCTGCGCACGGTCTGGAGATTCCATCCCTACCCTTGTATCATCGCCGCCGGACACCTCCGCCTAGATGGCAGGACCGGCTGTCACAATTCGCTTCAAACGCCAGAACTTGGTTCTGGACATCGGACGGCACGACACCACTTCAACCAGATCGCCCGCCTTCGCCTCATTCCGCTCATCGTGAACACGCAGATTGGAGGAACGCGTCAGGTACTTGCCGTATTTTGGATGGCGCATCTTGAATTCGCACCTGACGGTTATGGTCTTGTCGCCCTTGTCGGATACAACCTTACCGAACCGCTCGTCGCGACTGCCGCGTACGCGCATCGAACTCTCATCAACCGCCGCGTTCGTCATATTCCTCACATCCACCGGATCGTGCCATCGCGCTCACCACGAACACCCTATCTCACAAGACGCCCAACCAACTGAGCCGCGGACTTCAACCTGCGCGACCGCTCCATCCCGCCCCATCCAACCGAAACAGCACCATACCGCGAGCCCAAAAGCTCACAAAACGCGGGATGCTAACGATGCTAGGCAACGTACTTCTCGCCGCGCTCGCGGAGAATCGTCATAATACGGGCCATGTCCTTGCGAACGTCCTTTAGCTGGTGCGGGTTCTCAAGCTTTTCCGTTACTGCCTGAGCCCGGAGATCGAACAGGTGTCGCCGGAGGCGATCCAGTTCAACATGGAGCTCGGCACTCTTCATTTCGCGTACTTCAGGGGCCTTCATGACCGGGATTCCCAACTCGTTAAAGTCCGTGGCGCCGTTTCACGAACCGGCAACGCTGGGGAAGCTTGGCCGCCACACGGGCAAACGCCGTACGCGCTACCTCTTCTTCAACACCGCCGATTTCGTAAATCATCGTACCTTCGCGAACGCACGACACCCAAAACTCCGGATCGCCCTTACCCTTGCCCATGCGCGTTTCGAGCGGCTTGGACGAAACCGGCTTGTGCGGAAACAGACGAACATAAACGCGCCCTTCACGCTGTAGATAGTGCGTCGCCGCCACGCGGGCCGCCTCGATCTGCCGGGCGGTAATCCACCCGTTCCCGAGCGACTGCAGCCCGTACTCGCCAAAGGAAACGGTATTCCCCTTCCGCGCTACGCCTCTGATTTTGCCGCGCTGACTCTTTCGCCACTTAACCCGCTTAGGCATCAAGGCCATCGCCGGACCTCCTTACATTCACCACCGCTCGTGGCGCTCTACCGCATCCGCTACGCACGCTTCCCACGACGCCCTTCACGACCCCGTGGCGTCGGTTCGTAGGCCGTTTCCTCGCCGTAGCGACCGTGGTACAACCAAACCTTTACGCCAATAGTCCCGTACTTCGTCTTGCAGGTCGCTACCCCGTAGTCAACGTGCGCCTGAAGCGTATGAAGCGGAATCGAACCGCGCTTTTGCATTTCGCGCCGGGCCATTTCCGCCCCGCCCAAGCGACCGCTGCACATGATCTTGATGCCTTTGACCCCCGCCGCCATCGACGACTCGACCCGCATCTTCATCACGCGCCGGAACCCCGAACGCTTCTTGAGCTGCTCAGATACCGATTCAGCCACCAACGTGGCATCGCAATCGGGCTGCTTGATCTCCACCACGTTCAAATTCACCTTACGGTCGATCAAATCCTCAAGCGCTTCCTTGAGCCGATCAACCTCGGACCCTTTGGGCCCGATGACCAACCCCGGACGAGCCGTGTGTACAAAAACTTTGACTTCGTCACGCGTTCGCTCCACCTCAACCCGTGCCACCGCAGCGTACGGCGGCTGGCGGTTCAGCTTGGCGTCGATGAAACGGCGAATCTTCTGATCCTCAATCAGAAACTCCGCGAACGCCGCCTTCGGTGCAAACCAGCGCGATCGCCACCCCTCGGTGATGCCGATTCGAAAACCGATCGGATTTACCTTCTGCCCCACAATATACTCCCGGGACGACGCACGCGGCTGCGCGACGGGTCCACCAGACCACCCTAAACTTCTGCCAGCTTGACCGTAATGTGGCTCGTACGCTTGGCAATCGGATGAGCGCGACCGCGGTCCTTCGGTCGCCATCGACGATAGTACGGTCCGCCGTCGATCGTGATCTCCTTGACCACCAACCGCGGCATGTTCGCTTCCTGCTCGTCCGCGTTGGCCATCGCCGATTTCAGCACGAGGCGGATAAAGGCGGCTCCGCGACGCGGATTAAACTGCAACTGCTCCATCGCATCGTTACACCCACGACCACGAATTAGATCAGCCACCGGGCGTACTTTGCGCGGCGAGATCCGCGCGAATCGATGCGTCGCTGTCCACATACCTGGGTGATCCATAGCCAATACTCAGATTCGTCCTGCTCAGGTCGCGCCACCGCACCACCGCGGTCTATTTCTTCTTGCCGCCGTGACCGCGGAACGTTCGCGTCGGGCTGAACTCACCGAGCTTGTGCCCGACCATATCCTCGGTCACGTAAACCGAATGGAACATCTTCCCGTTATGCACCTCAAACCGATGCCCAATAAACTCAGGCACGATGGTGCAGGACCGCGCCCAGGTGCGCAGGGTCGTCATCGCGCCCGTGCTCTTGAGGTTCATCACCTTCTTGAACAACTTCTCGTTGACAAACGGCCCTTTTTTTTGCGATCGCGACATCGTTATCTACCCATCGAAACCGAAACCAAACTCCGCACGCCAAACACCACCGGGCCATTACCGCTTGGGTCGTGGAAGCTGACCGTACCGCTTGCTCTTGCGGCGACGAAGTATGCGCGGATTCGACACTTTGTTCGGCGAACGCGTGCGACTGCCCTTGGCCAGCACACCCGATTTACTACACGGATGCCGTCCGCCACCGCTTCGACCCTCACCACCGCCCAGCGGATGAGCCACAGGATTCTGTGCCGTACCCCTCACCTTGGGACGGATGCCGCGGTGGCGCGAACGCCCCGCCTTGCCCCAACGTATGTTCTGATGCTCCGCATTGCCCAACTGGCCGATCGTCGCCCGGCATTCAACACGCACCTCCCGCATTTCTCCGGAAGGAAGAACAAGAACCGCCCAGTCACTCGAGCGCGACAGCAGCCGCGCCGATACGCCGGCACTGCGACACAGTTTCCCGCCCTGACCGACGTTGAGCTCAACGTTGTGGACATCCATGCCCGGCGGAATGTTCTTGAGCGGCATGGTGTTACCCGAAGCCGGCTCAACCCGTTCACCGCTCTCAACCCGTTGCCCCGCGGTTACGCCCATCGGCGCCAGGATGT
>CAZWWW010000346.1:0-4082 GCA_964637715.1 uncultured Phycisphaeraceae bacterium
ACCCATATCCAGAACGAAAATCTCCCCGCCTGAGCCCATCGCCGCGCTTTGCAATACCAGTCCCACCGCTTCGCTTGTCAGCATGAAATAGCGCTTCACCTCCGCGTGCGTCACCGTCACCGGCCCGCCCGCGGCGATCTGTCGTCGGAAAATAGGCACCACGCTGCCAGAACTGCCCAGTACGTTGCCAAAGCGCACTGCCATGAACTGCGTGCCCTCCGCCCGCGCCGCGCTGTCGGCGTCCCTGAAACGCTTCGCGAATTGCTCGGCGCACAGGTCGGCCAGTTCTCGATCAAACCCGTCGTCAACAATGTCGTAGGTCCCGAGCGGACTCGTTCGGGCGCGGCCGCGCAGCGCCACGAACTCACCGTCGGCTTCGAGGTATTGTCGGATCAATTCACCCATTCGCTTGTCACACTGCGCCACGCGGGCGTAGGACGATTTGGTATCCCGTGCGATTTGCCGCAGCGGGCGCCGCTGATCCTCCTGTGGAACAAGAAACCGTTCGCGCTCGAGCAGGCTGAGCAGGGCGTCGCGGTCACCGCGCGTCGAGGCGCGCCCGGACAGTTCGACCCGCGCGCGGCGTACGGCCCGTTCATATTTGTGCCGCAGTCGATCACCGATCGTATCGCGCCCCGGATCGAGCGAAGGGTCGTTGCGGGCGGCTGCGGGACCGGCGGCTGCGGGATCGTCACCCAGTGAGTATTCGCCGGGTCGTTCGTTCGGGTTTTTGCGGTCGGTCATGGTGTGTTCGGCGTTTCCTTTCCTGCGGCGGCGCGGCGGCACATAGACGTTGCTGAACTTCGTATGCAGGGCGCGGCTGACGGCGTTGTGAATGCGCGGCAGGGCGAACGCGGCAAACGGAATCCCGCGCTCCTTTCGAAAGAGAACAGCCGCCCGAATCAACCCGATGCACCCCTCCTGAAACAGATCGTCCCACTCACGATCGCGCCGCGGCGTGGCGAGATTGGTCACAAAACGTCGGAGGTGTACCGCGATGAGCCCGAGATTGTCGTTCACCAACCGGCGCTGCTCGGGCGTTAACGACACGAGTTTTTTCGCAGACTCACCCATACCCGACCGTCCCCACGAAACCTAACACAAACCTACCATAGGCCGGCCTAGAGAGGAAGTCAAGCGATCTCTGTCGCCGCAACCTCAACACACCCTCTGATTCTGCGTATCGCGCTGTGAAATATATGGTTACAACTCTTGCACGGGATTCGCCGAGCGGGTTCTGCCACATCACTTGCGTACAACAGGCGTCATCTCGGGTGCGGCTTTCAGCTCGGCTATCTTATCACGCAGTTTGGCGGCGCGGTCGAACTCAAGCGCCTCGGCGGCTTCGAACATCTCTTGTTCGAGCATGGCAATCAGTTCGCTTCGATCGAGCTGTTGCTCCGACGAATTGATGGCCTCGGCGGCGACGCGGTGGGCGCTGACCATTTTCTCCAGGCTCGAGCGGATTCCCTTTTTAACGGTCTCCGGCGTAATACCGTGCTTCTCGTTGTGCGCGATCTGTTTGCGTCGCCGTCGTTCGGTTTCGTCGATGGCCCGCTGCATACTGCCTGTCATTTTATCCGCATACAGAATGACCTCGGCGTTGACGTTTCGCGCGGTGCGGCCAATGGTCTGGATCAACGACGTTTCGCTGCGCAGGAACCCCTCCTTGTCGGCATCGAGCATGGCTACCAGTGAGACCTCGGGCAGATCGAGTCCCTCGCGCAGAAGGTTTACGCCGACGAGTACATCGAACTTACCCTGCCGCAGTTCCTTAAGAATGGTGATGCGTTCGAGCGTATCGATGTCGGCGTGCATGTATTTGCATTTGAACCCCTCTTGTTCAATGTAGCGAGACAAGTCTTCCGCGAGGCGTTTCGTCAGCGTCGTGACCAGCACGCGCTCGCCCGCGGCGATGCGCAGGGGAATGCGACGCAGCAAGTCGGGCACCTGACCACGGGCGGGTACGACTTCGATCTTCGGATCAATCAGCCCGGTGGGTCGAATGATCTGCTCGACCACTTCGCCGCCGCATTGTTCCAACTCAAAGGGGGCGGGCGTGGCCGATACGAAGACCACCTGATTCCACATACCCTCAAACTCCTCGAAGCGCATCGGACGGTTGTCCAAGCAACTCGGCAGGCGGAACCCGTGTTCGACGAGCGTGAGTTTGCGCGACCGATCACCGCCGTACATCGCGCGGACCTGTGGAATCGTGGCGTGTGATTCATCTACGAACAGAAGGTAATCGTCGGGGAAATAGTCCATGAGCGTATAGGGTTTCGCCCCTTCGGCGGTCCCATTCAGGTGACGCGAGTAGTTCTCTATCCCCGAGCAATAGCCCACCTCGCGCAGCATTTCCACGTCATATTTGGTTCGCGCGAGCAACCGCTGGACTTCCAACAGCTTGCCGAGCCGACGGAACTTCTTCACCCGCAGATCCAACTCATCGAGAATATCCGCCGTCGCCCGGGCGATGCGATCTTCAGGCATGACATAGTGAACCGCCGGGTAGATGAAGATGCGTTCGTGCTCGGACAGCGTCTTGCCGCTGGTGGGATCGATGACCTCAAGCTTCTCCAGCTCGTCGCCAAAGAGTTCGATGCGGTATCCGAACTGTTCGTCAGCCGGGTGGAGCTCGATAATGTCGCCGCGAACGCGAAACGTGCGCCGCGCGAAATCCATGTCGTTTCGTGTGTATTGCAGATCGATGAGCCGCCGGAGCACCGCGTCGCGCTCGATGGTCTGGCCCACCTCGAGCAGGATCACACTGGCTTTATAGTCCTCCGGGCTCCCAAGACCGAAGATGCACGATACGCTCGCGACAATGATGACGTCACGGCGAGACACCAGTGCGCTGGTCGTGCTCAGCCGCAAACGGTCGAGGTCGTCGTTGCGCGAGGCGTCCTTCTCGATGTAGATGTCGCGCTGGGGGATGTAGGCTTCGGGCTGGTAGTAGTCGTAATAGCTGACGAAGTATTCGACGGCGTTGTTCGGAAAGAGCTCCCGAAACTCCTCATAGAGTTGAGCAGCCAGCGTCTTGTTGTGGGAGATGACCAGCGTGGGGCGGTTAAGGTTCGCGATGACGTTGGCCATCGTAAACGTCTTGCCCGATCCGGTAACCCCGAGCAGGCATTGACGCGTCACACCGGAGCGCAGCGCGGTCGTCAGTTGCTCGATGGCAGCCGGTTGATCCCCGCGCGGCGGAAACGGGCTGACCAACTCGAACCGATCAGGCTGTCGTGTAGAACTACCCAAACCCATGAACAATCCCGATTGACGGACCGCGCGCCCGGTAGAGCAAAGTCAGCTAGTGTAGCGACTCGACTCCCCTCGGTCCCCCTTCTTGATAGGGGCCGCCTGTGGACAGTCCGCTACGCGACAACCGACTGAACGCTAGAGCAAGCTCTCTTTTTGTGTAGCGGTCGAATCACCGTTCTGTCCGACCATTCGACTCGATACGGCAATACACAATAGCGGACAATGCTGTAAAGTCCCTTCGTCCGCGATGGCCGTTGCCTGCGCGTCGTTTTCCAGAAAACCATTATAGGGCGGTTCTCTTTCCGGCGTAGTGTGATGGTACCGACATGAGCGGGACGATAACCGGTATAGAGCAAGCTCTTTTATCGTCTGGTGCGGCGTCACAGCTTATTCCTGCGGTTCGTTGTGGGTGGCATGGGCAAACTTGTTTGCCCGTGACTGCCGCCCGGAGCAACACGGGCAAGCTGCTGCTTGCCCATGGCACCCCAAAAACAAGGTGTGACCAAGCGCTAGCGGCTTATCACTGTTTTTCCGGTGCGTCGACTCGATACGCTGATGCACAAGAACAGCCAACGCCGTAGTCAACGCTACCCGGTTGACGCCGCGTCGGCGGCAGCTATAAATCTGAGGTGGTACGATGCCCCCATCGTCTAGCGGCCTAGGATATCAGGTTCTCATCCTGAAGACAGGGGTTCGAGTCCCCTTGGGGGTGGTTGCGACGGTTTAAGAGACTCTGCGCGTCCATGCGCTTTGGTGCCTCCCCCTGCATCGTAAGTGCCTGTCTTTCCAAGAGGTTGTCGATTGTCCGGCTTCGGTGTTTT
>CAZWWW010000347.1:0-4080 GCA_964637715.1 uncultured Phycisphaeraceae bacterium
GGTGCGGGCGGCGGTGGGTGATTCGACGGAGATCGTCCCGGAGGATATCGTTGATGCGATTATCGATTGGCGTGATCCGGACAGCGATCCGAATGGTCGGGAGAGCGATACGGAAGGCGAGTACTACCTCCGTCTTGACACGCCCTACATGATCAAAAACGGTCCGTTCGATACTGTCGAGGAGTTGCTGCTTGTCAAAGGGATGACGGGTCAAATCCTTTACGGCGAGGATCAGGACCGCAACGGTCTGCTCACCGACAACGAAGACGACGGGGATCGCTCCTTCCCGCCCGACAACGCGGACAACAAGCTCAACCGTGGTTTGTACCCCTATCTGACGGTCTGGTCCTACGAAAACAACGTTGATAACGCGAATCGACCGCGCGTGAACCTGCTTGGTGATGCTGAAATCCTGCGCACGAAGCTCGAAGAGGCTTTTCCGGACGAGCCGAACGTTGTGGAGTTCATTGTAGAGGCGACGCGCAACCGGACGCTGGCGGGCGACGTGGGATCTGATCGTAGCGGCGGCAATGCTGGCAGGCGCGATGAGACCTCGAACCCACCGGACAGCGCTGAAAACGCCGAACCGGAATCCCCTCAAACAGATGTCAGGCCTGAGGACCGCGATCAATCAGGGGAAAAACCGCCTCCCGAAAAAGGAGCGCAGGATCCGGGCGACACCGGCAATACTGATAACGGCGGTGCGGAGAACGACCCGTCGAACGACGGCAACGAGACGGAACAGGAGAATCCGGACGACGCCCAAAGCGGCGAGGGTGACGCCGCGGCTGAGGATGGCGAAACGGATGGTGTGGACAAGCTCAGTGGACCGATTCGTTCTCCAGTGTTTCTCATGTGGGAGCGTGGGGTTGACGGAAAACCGCAGCCGAGTCCGGTAACGTTGGAGCATCTACCGGTTCTGCTGGACGAGTTTACGGTGCTTCCGCCGGATCAGCGTCGTTTGGATGGGCTTATAGACGTAAACACCGCGCCCCGGCAGGTGCTCGCGTGTATAGAAGGGCTGACGGATGAGCAGGTGTCTGCCATTCTGGATATACGCGGGACACTTGATCCCGATGCCCGTTCGACGATCGCGTGGCTGGTGACGAGCGGGGCGATCGATCTGGATACGTTCGATCGAATTGCGCCGGAGATCACCGCACGCGGTCAGCAGTTTATGATCGAGTCGCTGGGCTACGCGGATCATGTGGGGATGGTGACGCGGCTGCAAGTGGTGGTAGATATGATCGGGCCGATCGCCCAAACGCTCTACTACCGGGATATTTCACAATTGGGTCCTGGTTACCCCATCCGCGAAAAAGACCTGGAGCGTGTCGTTGGCCGGTAGTCGATCCAAGAAGATTCTCGCCATAGATTGGGACGCGCGCACGCTGCGCGTCGTTCATGCGCTGATTACGAAGCACGGTGTCTCGATCGATCGGATACTATCGGTGGCGATTCCCGCCGACGTTGATCCGTTAATCCCGGAGGCGATGGGGCGGTTCATTCGCGGTGCGCTCGATCAGGAGGGCATCCACACACGCGGTGCCCTGGTCGATATTCCGCGCGATCAGGCGATTCTGAAAACACTTACGTTGCCCTCAGCCGACCCGGATACGCTCGCCGGTATCGTTCGGATTCAGATCGCCAAAGAGCTTCCTTTTCCCGTCGACGGTGCGGTGATCGATTTCGCGATGGAGGCGCCCGCGGAAGATCGCGAGGGGGGCGATTCGGAAAAGGGCACCGTTGACGTGTTGGTGGCTGCGGTTCGTTACGAGCTACGGGATCAATTCATCGCCACGCTTTCGGCGGCGGGGCTCAAGCTGGAGCGGATCGGGCTTCGTCCTTATGCGAGCAAGATCGCGGTGTGCCGCCTGCTCGAGTTCAGTTTGCCCGAGCGCGTGCTTATTATTGATGTCCGTTCGAACCTCACGGAAATCGATGTACTACGGAACGGGCAGTTGTCTTTTTCGCGGGCGGCCTCGGTTATGGCACCCGACGAAACGGCTGCCCCCGCGCCGTCGCTTGATTCGACCTCGGATAAGGAGCGTGTCGGGTCTCATTTGAGCATCGTGGGGGGGGGGGATTCGGTCGAGGCGACGGCGGACGGTGGGGCGTCGACCAGTCCTGGCGAACACACATCCCGACCGGTAAGCGCTTATGACAGGTTCGTGAACGCAGTCATTCTGGAAATCACCCGCTCCATCGAGGCGTATCGGTCCGGCGATCCGGGTTCGGCAATCGACCATGTCGTTATCGGTGGTGATGTAGGCGTTGAGGAGCAGCTCGGCGAAGCCATCCAATCGCGTCTTCATCTGACGACCGAGCTTTATAATCCGGCGACCACATTCGGATGGGAACCTGACGAAGGGGCGGCTGCCTCGGCGTTCAGCGCCACGCTCGGGCTTGTGCTCGGGTATGCCGAGGAGGAAGCACTGCACTTCGATTTCCTTCACCCCAAGCGTCCGGGGGGGGCGGCTGGAAAGCGGTGGATGAAGGCCCCGTCGGCGGCGGCGGTGCTGCTGTTGTTTCTTGCGGCTGCGGCGATCGGGGTGACACAATACCGCAAGGATGATCGTGCCCTTCTTCGTCGTATGGGCGAGGAAATCAGCCGGCTTGAGCGCAACGGAACCGAGAACCGCAAGTTCGAGCGGTTGATGGGCGCGCTCCACGACTTCGATGAGGGTCAGCATGTTTGGGTTGACGTTCTGTATGACGTGCTGTCCAACTTTCCGCCGAACCAGTCGCTTGTGATCGACCATATCGACATGCAGCAGGGGCGGGGTCGGTTGGTGCTGAAAACGAAAACGAAAGAGCGGGATACGGCGTTGGATGTGATTCGCAAACTGGAAGCGTTCCGGCGGGCGGGGCGTTCCCGGCCTCGCTTCAAGGTAACGATGGGCCCGCAATCGGAAAAAAAGGGTGAGGCGTATCCGTTTGTTCAAGATCTGCGGGTCGACGTGCTCAACGATGCGTCCAAGAAGACGCGTCAGGGAAAGGACTGAACGGATCGGGCGTGCGGTTTGTTCGTGATCGATCATGAATCAGCGAACGAAAATCCTTGGCATCGCGTTCGGCGTGGTGGTCGCGTTTGTGATGGCGATGAACGTCGCCTATCCACGGTGGATCGAACCGTTGGTCACCTTGGATCAACGAATAGCGGCGGCGCGAGAGGGTCTGGACGAATTGCAGAAGGAAGAGGATCACATTGAACAGGAGCGCGAGGCGTACAGGGGGATGGTGGCGCGGGTGGGTACGTTTGATATCGATCACGCAGCCACCGAAGTGCGCGACCGCATTAACGACCTGATCGACGCCCATCATCTGCGTGCGGACAGTGTGGTACCGAGTCGTCCGCGCAAGGATCGTAAGACGGCGGTTGAGAGCATGACCATCAACGTCAAAGCGGTGGGTCCGCTGGCGTCGGTTGTGGGGTTTTTGGCGGATCTGTACGAGCTGCCTCAGTTCATGCGGATTGGGGATGTGTCGATTAGCCCGGGTTCGATGAAACGCGGGGAGCGCGGTCCCACGCCCATCAACCTTCGCGTTCCGATCGAACTCCGCGTGCTTCCCCAAAAGAGAATCGTGGGACGTATCGATCTCGAAGATCTTTCCGTTCCGGAGAAGCTGGTGCGGCATGAGCCGCGCGACTATTCACCGATCTGGTCGGGGACCCCGTTCGATGATTGGGTCCCGCCGGTTCCGCTCAGGGTGAAGATTACGGCGAGCAAGCCGTCGGTGCGGCAGGGCGAGCGGCTGTGGTTGCAGGGTGGGGTCGTTGGCGGGTTCGGTGAGCATACGTTGGTATGGTCGCCGTCGGACGGGTTGAAGAATCCGGACAAGGCGCGCACGGAGGTTGATACGTCGAAGTCCGGTTCGCGCACGTATACGCTCGTTGCTACGGACGAAAAGGGAAAAACGGCGCAGAGCAAAGTGACGGTAACGATTATTGCGAAACCCGAGCGCGTAGCGGGCGGACCGAAAAAGCCCGTGCGCCCAAAGCCTCAACCGAGCGTGGCGGATGCCCGCTGGAAAGATCGGAATCAAAAACAGCTTGTTATGACGCTCGGTCGAACGAGC
>CAZWWW010000348.1:0-4074 GCA_964637715.1 uncultured Phycisphaeraceae bacterium
TTACGGTCTCTATGCGCTGGAGGCGTTTATCCCGACGGCGTGCCTTTCGGGGTACGATCCCACTGAGCACCCACGAATCGGATTCTACTACATGCTGGAGGACGCAGACCATGGTCAGCAATACCTGACGGTGGGCGACGAGTTGAACTGGTACGTTGATCCGTCGACATGGGCGACAGCGGTATTGGTGCGATAAACGAGCAAACCGCGTTGTCTGGCCTGCTGCGCGTTTCCTTTGGCCCGATTACGGTTAAGTGGTTGCCCACCGATTCTGCCGGAGGGCGGTGTGGATTACAGGAACAGCAGCGCCGATCCCGCGACGGCGAGGACCGCACCGAAGGCCGCCCGCGGGCTCACGCGCTCGCCGTACAGGATGACGACGGCGGGCAGGATGAAGATCGGCGTCAGGCTGCATAGCGTTTGGGCGATGCCGAGCGGTGCGCGGTCTGATGCCACCAGCGACATCCACACGCCCAGAAACGGGCCGGTCACCGAACCACAGACCATAAAGGCAAAGCCCGCGCGCGGCGATCCGAAACGAGCGGGCATCGTCCCGCGCTCGCGCAGGGTGCGCTCGCGCCGGCGGTTCAGCATGAAGATCGGGATCATCCCCACGCCGGCAAAGGCCATGCGAATGAGCGTCGCGGTTTGGGGTGCGATGTGCTCCGCCGGGTCGAGCCAACCGTGACCGATCCCCTGCTTGCTGAGCAGGAGTCCGCCCGCCTGACACATCGCCGCGACCAGTGCCAACACGACGCCGCGCACGCGCCGCGCCGGATCGTGCGTCACCGTGGCTGCGGTGGGTCGTTCGCAGACCACCCACGCAACCCCGGCGATGGTGGCCACGATGCCGATCCACGCCCACGTACCGAGCGTCTCGCTGAGCACCACCCAACCGAACATCGCCGCCATAAGGGGCGAGGTGGTCATGATGAGCATGGAGAGGCGCGGTCCGATGTCCACAAACGACGTGAGCAGCGCTTGATCGCCGATGCTCAACCCGATCACCCCGGACAGCGCGAGGTAGATCACCTGCCCGGGTAACGCTTCGGGGATCCACAGCCCGGTATACAGGCGATGCGTAACGCCGAGTAGCACGGTCGCTACGCAGATGCGCGAGACGTTTACCACCGTGGGACCCAGACGGCGGGTGGCGGCGTTGAAGAACAAAACGGTGCCCGTCCACAACAACGACGTCGCCAGCCCGGCAAGCTGACCCGTGTATGATTCAAGCGCGGGGGGGATCATGGTGGCGGGATTGTACGGGTTGCCACCGCGTTGCCCAATCAGACGTGCCCACCTCGAACGCGAATCGGCGTTTGTTGTCCTGCACGCAAGGTGCGCGGCGTATTGACAAGCAACGAAACCCGCGTGTCCGCCCTGTTCCACGTGGGGTTGCGTACGGGGGCTCTTTGCCGGGGTGCGTTGCTTTTTGCCACGCGCAGCGGATGGTTGTACATTGCCGCCGCGCACAGCGCGAAGCCACAGTCAGTCGTGGTCATACAGCACAACCGGTTTTCGTGTAGCAGTCCCTCCCGGGCGCGCCTCTCCGCGACGGGGACGTGGAGGTGAGAACCCGACGGGCTCAAGCGGCTCATGTGGTCGGCGAAACGTTTCAGGAAAACGCAATGCTCGATATCAAATACATCCGTGAACATACCGACGCCGTACGGCACGGCGCAAAAGTCAAACGTATCGACTGCGACGTGGATCAACTGCTCGAAGTCGACAAGCGTCGCCGGGCGCTGCAGCAGGAGCTCGATGCGTTCCGTGAGACCGTTAAAGAGAACGGGCAGCGCGTCGGTCTGCTGCGCAATCCGAAATCGGATTGGTACAAGCGGGCGATCGCGGAGGGCAAGTCTGAATCGGACATTAAAGCCGAAGCCGACCGTGTTCAGGCCGAGCTCGCCGAACTCAAGCCCAAGATCAAAGCCCTCGAAGACCAGGAGGGTCCGATTAAGGAAGCGTTCGAGCGGTTGATGCTCACGATTCCGCAACCGCCCGACCCCGACGTGCCCGAGGGCAAGGACGATACGGAGAACGTCGAGCTCCGGCGCGTCGGCGACATACGGTCCTTCGACTTCGAGCCGAAGGATCACGTCACGCTCGGAACCGATCTCGGCATCATCGACATCGAGCGCGGGGTGCGATTGGCCGGGTCGCGCAACTACGTCCTGCGCGGCGACGGCGCCCTGCTGCACCAGGCGGTCCTGCGACTCGCACAGGATATGATGGTCGAACGCGGGTTTGCGCCCATGTCCGTTCCCGTGCTGGTCAACGAGCAGATCATGTATGGAACCGGTTATTTCCCCACCGGGCGCGACCAGGCCTATCTGTGTGAACGGGATAATCTTTCCCTGGTCGGCACAGCCGAGGTGCCGCTGACGGCGCTCCACCGGGATGAAATACTCTCCGAAGCACAACTGCCCATTAAGATGTGCGCAATGAGCACCTGCTTTCGCCGCGAGGCGGGGGCGGCCGGAAAGGATACCTACGGTCTTTATCGCATTCACCTTTTTGATAAGGTCGAGCAGGTCATCATCAGCCGGAACGACGTCGAAGAAAGCAAGCGGCTGCACGGCGAAATCCTCGCCAACGCAGAAGACGTCTTGAAAAAACTGGATTTGCCCTATCGGGTGGTCAACGTCTGCTCGGGCGATCTCGGCATGGGGCAGGTTCAAAAATTCGATATTGAAACGTGGATGCCCTCCCGCAACAGCTACGGTGAAACGCATTCCGCTTCACGGTTTTACGAGTTCCAGGCGCGGCGGTTGATGATGCGCTATCGAGACGGCGCCAAGAAGGTGCGCTTCTGCCACACCTTGAACAACACGGTCATCGCCTCCCCGCGCATTCTCATACCCCTGCTGGAACTTAACCAAAACGCAGACGGTACCGTCACCATTCCCGACGCGTTGAGACCCTACATGAATGGCAAGGAGCGCATTGAGAAGCAATAAACAGTCGCCCGTTTCCGCACCCAAGTCGCAGGCTTCAACCTGCGCGAATGTGAGATGGCGGTGCGCGCGAAGATTCTCGTAGCTCCTAACCCGAACCGCTTCTTTGCCTGCGTCTAACTCTTCGTTTGTCCGCAGGGGCAAGTGATAGCGGTTGTCGGGGGGGCGACGATCTTGCGGGGATGGACAAAGAGGATCTTTGTGCTGACAGGATAGCGGTGTTGAACGATGCGTGAAGAAGATCAAGGCGTCCCGCCTCAGCCATTATCGTACAGCCATGAAGGTCGGGCGCTGCCGGACGTTGCGGCAAGTTTGAGATTTCGCCGGGCGGTGCCGGCCCAACGATCTTGCATTGTTCTTGATCCGGCAGAGCTTAACCGTAGGATGGTGCAATAAGTGACTATGCGTACGAAGCAAGGGCAAATACCGGAGGCGGCGTTATGAGTGATTCGGCGAAGCGGCGTCAAAGCAAGTGGATAGGAGCCGGGCTCGCTATCGGCGCGGGGATTGGTGTCGCATTGGGCAACGTCGCTGTCGGGATTGGCATCGGGCTTTTGATGGGGATTGTTGCCGCGCGAAGCAAAACCCGATGATCTCCGGTCTTCGATGCCTGTACGGCGCACGTTGATGATGGACGTGGGTGTCGTGTGCGTTGCGAGCACTCATTGGCGTTTCGTGGGTTGCCGCATCGGTGTCGCCGTGTGCCCGCGCAGCGTGGTTGAATCCGAACCCGACCTGCTGAGTCATTGACGATGTGGTCTATTCTAAACGGCACCATGATCAACACGATTACGGTCGCCATCGGCAGCTTCGCGGGCATGTCGGTTGCCAGAAAACTGCCCGCGCGCTATCCCGATATAGTCATTCAAGCCCTGGGGCTGGTGACGATTGCCCTGGGGGTCGACGCCGCGGTGCTGCGTTTTGCGGACACGGTGCGCGAGTTCGCCCCCCAGGTGGCTGAGAGTCGAACCTACGGGGCGCGCCTGGCGATGATCATGATCGCCTCGCTGGTGGTGGGGTCGATTCTCGGCTGTGCGCTGCGCCTCCACGAGCGCGTCGAGGGGCTGGGCAGGTGGCTTCACAACCGTTTTTTAGCCACCGGTGGCCATGCCTTTGC